>JBJKQV010000115.1:0-6503 GCA_046704985.1 Terriglobia bacterium | reverse complement strand
GGCGTACACAGGGATATCGGTGCGGCCGATCAGCTCCAGCAGCCGAAGGGTGTGGGTCACCTCCTCGTCGCGCCACTGGTCGCCGGTCACCACCGTAATGCCCAGCACGTCCACCTGCGGCGACTGGATCATCAGCAGCACCGACTGGAGATCGGTTCCGCCCGGCCCGGAGGCGTCCTGGTCGAAGATCACCTTGCGTTTTCCCTGTCCAAAGCAGCTCAGGCTGGCGGCAAGCAATAGGGCAGCGGTCACGACGAACAGTCGTCCCTGTTTCATAATGCACCTCAGGAAAGAGTCTGGCGGCGGGTTACGCCGCAGCGCAGTTTAGCACGCCGCCGGCGAAGGCAGAATGCCGCACCCCTTGTCCGCCGGGCGGCAAGGGGTGCGGGCAGTCTACAGGAAATTGCCGCGACTTTCGCGCCTCCTAGAAAATCAGCTTAAGGGCGAACTGAATCAGCCGCGGGTTGTTCACCGTTTGGGTTATCGCCGTAGGGTTGACCGCGTTGATGTCCACGATGCCGTTCTGCGGCGAGTCGAACTGCGGGTGATTAAAGAGGTTGAAGAATTCCGCCCGGAAGTCCAGGTGCGCGCCTTCGCGGAGGGAAGGAAGTGGGATGTCCTTGATCATCGAGAAATCGGTGTTGGCAAAGGACGGACCGAAAAGGGGAGTGCGGCTGGAGTTTCCGATCTCCCCGCTGGGGGGGGTGACAAAGCAACTGGGATTATAGAACTGCGCGACGGTCCAATTGCCGCCCAACCCGCCGTTGCAAACGCGATTCGGGCGGGCGTAGTTGCTCCCGTCCGTGTTGAATCCCACACCGGAATTGCTCCCTGCCACGCTCGATACAAAGTACAGGGGGAATCCGGAAGTGATGTGCTCGATGGCTTCGGCTCTCCAGCCGCCCAAAATGGTGTTGGGCACGGAGCTCCAGTTATTGCCGAAATGCCTGCCTTTTCCGAAGGGCAGGTCGTAAATCACGCTGCCCGTAAAGTCATGGGTCAGGTCAATCTGCGAGAGGCCTTTGTCGGTGGTGCCGGGCAAGTTGTAGTACATCGCCCCGACGTTGCTGCCCAAACCGTCCGAGAGGCCATTGTCAAAGGATTTGGAGTAGGTATAGCCGATCAGAGCGTAGAGCCCGTGGTGGCTACTCTTGGTCTCCATTTTTATTTGCAGAGAATTGTAGGTGACGGACCCATTATCGAAGTTGTCGTAGATATTTCCATATTGAGGGTATGGCTGGTTGGCCCGCCCGCAGCCGAGCGTGTATCCGGAAACCACGCCGCACGCCGCAGGAGAGGGGATGTTGATGTTGATCTGCCCCTCCGTCAGGTGGGTGCTGCGAGAACCGGCGTAGCCCACCGTGAGGAGCCACGCTCCCGGCAGCTCGCGCTGGACGTTGAAGTTGTACTGCTGAATCATGCCCGGTTGGAAGCCCGGATTCATGGTGTTGATGCTCAAACCGGCGAACTGGGAGGTGCTGGTCGGAAAGCTGAGCAAGGGGAAGCCCTGCGAGATGTTGTTTCCGAAGGGGACAAAAGACGCCCCGAAATAGGGCGGATTCTGCCACAGCCCCTGCGCCCCTTGGTTCCACGAGGAGTCGTGGAAGATCCCGTACCCGGCGCGAATCACCGTCTTGCGATCGCTAAAGGGCGTCCAGGCCACTCCGATGCGCGGCTCGATATCCCAGGGGTACGTCGAGATGCCGACCGCCGAATTCCCCGTCGTGCCGGCGAATTTCCCCGCAATCAGCCATTGCCCGGTTGCGGCATTAAAGTTCGCCTGGCGGTTGAACGCCTCGGTGGTGGGAGTGACGAAGGCCCATGCCACTCCGAGGTTCAGGTTGAGCCTGGAAGTTGCCCTCCAGTTGTCTTCAATAAAGGGACGCCAGAGCTTCCACCGGCGGCCCGTAATCGCTCCCTGGAACGTCTGGTCATGCTCCCCGTAAACGGGAAGTCCCAAGAGCATGTCGGCCAGCGAATTGCCGGTAAAAACCGGCGCGAACACGTAGAACCCGTCCTGGAAGGCGTTCGTGAGAACGTTCAACTGGTCGTCGCGAAACTCTCCCCCAAAGGTGATGTCGTGGTTACCGTGAATGATGTCGGCCTCGTCAGAAATGAAATAGACGTTGGTGCCGCCGACAAAAGGAGAATAGCCGCGGTCACCCAGACTCCACCATCCACTGCTCTGGAGAAAACTGGTCATGCCACAACTCACGCTGCCGGGCGGGCAGGTTGCGCTCGTACCCACCATGGGCGTGCAGTTGAGATCGGCGCCCGGAATGCCCAGGATTGCGGACTCGCAGCTGCCATTGGCGATGGAGAGGATGTGATTGAAGTCGCGATTGTAGCCGATCGTGATCTTATTGAGCGCCGTGGGAGAGAAAACGTGGGTCTCACCCACGCCGAAGTTGCGGGTATGGTCGGCAAGACTCTCCGAGCTGGAAAAGGCTCCTTGCTCGACGTAGCCCGGTGCGCCGCCTGGATCGAAAAGGGTCGCCTGGTCGTAACTGAAGCGCGCCCACATCGAATCCTTACTGGAAAAGGTATGGTCGATCTTGATGTCGCCTTCCCCTTCCTTCATCGTTCGGCCCTGCTGGTTCAGATAGTTCTCTGAGAGCAGACCCGGCGCCGTGTTGTTAGGCTGGGGATACATGGCGACCAGCTTCGCGGCGATGGGATTAATCAGATTGCTGGGAATGATGTTGCAAGCAGTGTCCCCGCCCGCGAGGTTGGGCGTCTGGGATCCGTCGGGATTGGTGGGCAGCGGACTGCCGCTGCTATTGCAGTAGAAGGGCACGTTGCCGGGATAGCCTCCGCTGCCGTAGGGGTTGTAGAGTTGGGGGGGCGCTCCGCCGCCGTTAACGTCCTTGAACGTTTCGGTGAAGTTCCCCTGCCGCATCAAGGCCGTCGGCATCTGGCCCACAAAAACCTGCCCTTGGTCATACTTTCTGCCCTGATAGTCAATGAAGAAGAACGTCTTGTTCTTCTGAATGGGCCCGCCCAGCGTTCCGCCGAACTCGTTCTCCTGGAAGCGCGGGGTCTTCGCAGCGAAGAAACTCCGCGAGTCCAGACTGGTATTGCGCAGGAATTCGAACAGGTCGCCGTGAAATTGGTTCGTCCCCGATTTGGTGGTCAGCAGGACGGTGGGACCGCCGCGCGTTCCGTATTGCGCGGAATAGTTGTAGGTCAAAACCTTGAATTCCTGAATGGCGTCAATGGAGGGCAGAACGGAGATGCCGCCCGCCGTCAGCTCGTTATTGTCCACGCCGTCCAGCAGCCAGTCAGTGCTGTTGGCGCGCGAGCCG
Source organism: Terriglobia bacterium (assembly GCA_046704985.1). Classification (GTDB taxonomy): domain Bacteria; phylum Acidobacteriota; class Terriglobia; order UBA7540; family UBA7540; genus JBJKQV01. Next base: position 3,198 of record JBJKQV010000115.1, on the reverse strand, counting down.
CCCACCGACAGCGAAAACGAACCGCGAATGGAAACCTCGCTCGAGCCGCCGCCATTGAAGAAACTCGTCGGGTTGGTCTCCTGGACAGTGCCGGGAGTCAGCGTCGCCAATTGCACAAAGTCCCGGCCGTTCAAGGGCAGCTGCGCGACCTGTTGGGAAGTGATCACCTGCCCGAGGGTGGAGTTGGAAGTCTGCACGGCCACCGCCGTGGCCGAAACCTGCACCTTCTGCGTCACCGCCGCCGGGTGTAAGGTGAAATCCACCTCGCGCTGCTGGTCGACCTGTAAGTTGATGTCCTTCTGGACGGCCTGTTGAAACCCCTTGAAGTCAACCGCGATCGTGTAAGTGCCTACCGGTAAGAAGGGAACCAAAAAGCGCCCCGCCGAGTCAGTCTGCACTGTTCGGTGGGCAGCTGTCTCCTGTGATGTGATGGTAACCGTTGCGCCCGGAATGACCGAGCCAGTCTGGTCGGTCACCGTTCCGGAAAAACTGCTGCTCGCCTGGCCGTAAAGCAAAGTGCCACAACAAAACAACAGCACGGCGAGCATACCACCCACGAACCGTGCCACACCTGTCCCTCTCATGAGTGCCCTCCAATGGCCTATATGAAACGTTTCAGTGTATTACGCGTAAAATTTTGTCCAAAACGCCCCGACAAACTAGTCTTATAGTCACCGTTCACTGCCGTGTCAAGTTCCTACGTGTAAATTCAATGTAAAATTAGTTTTCCACACGCCTTGGGGGCCTCAATCGGACCATTCAAGCGCCCCCTTCTGGCCACTTTTCGAAAAGGTCAGGAAATCTGCACGGCGCGGAGATAGCAGCTCAGGGTTGAGGTGACGAGGATCCTTGAGAGGCGAGTTTGGCGGCTTCCTGCTTCTCGCGCGCCGCCAAGGCAGGCTGTCCGCGCAAGGTGTAAATCTCCGCCATGCGCCGGTGGGGCTCGGGATCGGAGGGACGCGCCTGCGCGGCAGTGCGCAGATACCGAAGCGCCGAAGCGTAATCGCGCTTCTCGCGGCTCTTTTCGGCGAACGCCAGGCTGAGCTGAAAGACCAGGCCGGCCGTTTCCGGCTCCTGGGGATTGAGTTGGTGGGCGTGCTGGAGGATGCGGTAGGCTTCCGCATCTTCTCCCAGGCGCAGCAGCACGACGCCGTAGAGGGCGTTCAACTGAAACAGGTCGGGCCAGCGCCGCGTCGCCTCGGCGAGCGGGGCGCGCGCCTTCTCAAACTGGTTCAAGTGGAAATAGCAGAGCGCCAGGTTGTACTGCATCTGGGGAGATTGGGGCGTCAGCTGTGCCGCCAGTTGCAGAGGCTTGAGGGCATCCTGGTAGTCCCCGTGGTCGCCGTAGAGGGAGCCCAGAATGGTGAGCTTCTGGGCGTCGTGGGGGTCGAAGAGTTGCTGGCAGACGGGGCGCGCCTGCTCGAGCGTGCCGTGGATGAGTTTCTGCTGGCACTGGAGGCGAAGCTGGTCCTGCTGGGCCTGCTCATCGCGCAGCTTTTGCGAGAGGTCGAAAGCCTTCTTGGCCTCGTCCATGCGCCCCTGGCGGCGGTAGAGGACGCCCAGGCGATAGTGCACACCCGGGTCGTTGGGAACGCGGCGCGCTGCTTCGTCGAGCCACTTTTCGGCCAACTGGAGTTTTCCCTGCCGGAGGTAGGCGAAGCCGATGTAGTAGGCGGTATCGGGAAAGGGTGGGTGGGTGTCGGCCACCTTCAACTCGCGGATGGCGGCATCCAGGTGGCCTTCCGTCAGGTCCAGGCGCCCCAGGTAGTACATGACGTTGGGGTGGTCGCCCACCACGCGGCGCACGGCGTCGAACTGCCGGCGGGCCACCTCGGGATGGTGGGCTTCGAAAAGCGCCACCGCCAGGGGAAAGCGCGCGCGCAGGACCAGTTTCGGGTCGGCAGAAAGGGCGGCGCGAAATTCCTTCGCCGCCTCCTCGAAGCGGTTGTTGCGCAGCGCATCGTAGCCCCGCGCCAAGTGGGGCTCGGCCTTCTGCTGCGCGCCGGCGGAAGGCTGGGGCGCAGTTTGCGCCGCCGCTTTCCCGGGAACGAGCAGCGCCAAGCTGAGCAGCCCGCACCCCAGCGCGATCTTGCCAGTCTTTCTCATCTCGTTCCGTCCGGCCGAGGGAGCGCGCAGGGTGGCGCGCTTCAATAGGAGTCGTGGGCGGGGGCGGGGGGCGTGGTTTGATCCAAAACCTCGCGCACGATTTCGACGCCCGCGCTGGTGCCCACCAAATCGGCGCCCGCCGCCACCAATTCCCGCACCTGCCAGGCGGTCTTGATTCCTCCCGAGGCCTTGACGGTCACCTCCGGAGGCGCCAGTCGGCGCAGCAGCCGAATCTGCTCCGGGTTGGCAACGCCCACCGCGCCGCTACTGGCGTTCTTCAAGCAGGTCACGCCCGCTTCCTGCGACAGCGCCACCGCCCTTTCGATCTGCGCGGAGTTCAGTAAGGCCATCTCCAGCATCACCTTGACCATCCGGCCCCCGGCCGCCTCCACCACGCCGTGGATATCTTCGCGGTAAGCGTTTTCCATGCCCGAGATCAGAAACCCCACGTTGGGCATCACGTCCAGTTCGTCGGCGCCCTGCTCGACCAGCGCCTGGGCCTCCGCCGCCTTGCCGCGCGAGGTCATGGATCCCTAAGGCATGTCAATCCAGGCTGCCACGCGAATCCGCGTGCCGCGCAGCTTCTGTGCGCTGGCGCGCACCCAGGCGGCGGGCACCATCGCTGCGTGAAAGCGGTAACGCACGCAGTCGGCCACGTGCTTCTCCCAGAGCTCGCGCGTGACGCAGTTGGAAACCAGCGTGGATTGGATGCGCGCCGCCAACAGGGCGGCTTCGCGGGCCGTATCATGATCACGGGCGGGTTTCATGCCAGTAGAGTCTCCGTAAGGTTAGCTCGAGCAGCGCCGGGCAATTACCCGGCGGTGTGCGCGCTTGGCGCTCGCGGCGCGGCGCGCTACTTGGATTTGCCCGGCGCGCTCCGCGGTTGGCCGGAGGGTGCAGCCTCGAGCCAGGCGGGCGCGGGCGTGCCCGCCTGCCGGTAGTATTCCAAGGCGGTTTTGCGATCGGGCAGCGCCGGCACCACGCCCTCGCGGGTGACCGCCAGCCCGCCCGTCACTACCGCAAAGCGCACCGCCGACTCCAGGTCCTCGCCGTTCGCCAGGGCGGCGGCCAGCCCGGCGTTGAAAGCGTCGC
>JBJKQV010000114.1:0-4618 GCA_046704985.1 Terriglobia bacterium | reverse complement strand
TCCTTGGGGTCGGGCAGGCTCTTGCCGCGTGTGTCCGAGTAAGTGCCGGCCGAAACCGCCACGTAGCCAAGCGACTGCAGGCGCGCCAGCAGCGCCGGGTCGGTGAGGGTTTTCTTCGCTTCGGCGTTGCCGCCGGTGGGGGTCAGGCGGCGCAGCAGCGAAAACAGCTCGTTGTGCATCCCCTGCGCCAGCGCCCGGTGGGTCTTGTCGAGGTTGCGCAGCTCGCGGGGGTCGGACTTCAGGTTGTAGAGCTCCGGGTGCGGCGCGTCGATGTACTTCATGCCCCGCGACTGGTAGCCGCGCAGCTGGCTCCAGTGGAAGTGCAGCAGCGGCAGGTAGGATTCCGAATAGAGAATCGATTTTCCCGCGGGCGGCTGCCCCATGATCTCCGACAGCAGGCTGCGCCCCGGCACGGTGGGGGGGATGGGCATGTGCAGCGCCCGCAGCAGGGTGGGCATCACGTCGGCGAGCGAAACCTCGTCGTTGATGACCCGCGGCGCGGCGCCCGGCACCTTGATGATCAGCGGCACGTGCAGGGTGTCGTTGTAGATAAAGTAGCCGTGCGTCTTCTCGCCGTGCTCGCCCAGGCCCTCGCCGTGGTCGGCCATCAGGGCGATGATGCTGCTCTTGAAGATTCCCTCGCTGCGCAGAAAGGCGAACAGGCGCCCCAGCTGCGCGTCGGCAAAGGCGATCTCGCCGTCGTAGGGGTGCGTGCGGTAGCGGCTCAGGTAAGGCTCCGGCGGCTTGTAGGGATAGTGCGCGTCGTAGAGGTGCACCCAGAGGAAGAAGGGCTGGGGAGGATTCACCCGCAGCCAGTTCAGCACGTTGTCGATCACTTCGTTGCCGGGCCGCGACATCAGGTCGAGGTTGGTGGCCTCCAGGCGGTTGAAGTTGAAGTGGTCGAAGTAGGTCTCGAAACCCTGATTGAGCCCGAAGCGCCGGTCGAGCACCGCCGAGGCGATAAAGGCCGCGGTCGTGTAGCCGTGCTCGCGCGCCACCGTGGCCAGGGTGGGTATCTTGGGCGAGAGCTTGTTCTCGCTGAAATCGTGAATCCCGGTGGCCATGGGGTAGGCGCCGGTGAAGATCACCGTGTGCGAGGGCAGGGTGATAGGCACGGCGCTGTAGGCCTGTGTAAAGCGCGCCCCGTCGTGCGCCAGGGCGTCGATGTTGGGGGTCTGGATGTGCGTGTCGCCGTAGCAGTGCAGGTGGTCGGCGCGCACCGTGTCAAGGGTGATGACGATGAGGTTGGGTTTGGAGGCTTGCGCGCTTAGGCGTCCTGGCAGGCTCGTCAGCCCCGCCAACAGCAGACAGGCGATCAGCCCGCCGCGCAGGCCGCGCCGGCCCCTTAATTCCGCCCCCCTGATCTTGCTATGATGTCCCAAGGGTCCGCCCACCAAGTCTTCTATTCTAGCGCCAAATTTTCCTTACGGGAAGGGGGGCGAACGGGTGCCCGGTGCTGGGGAGAGTGCCGGCGGGGCCTGGTACGCGGGCCGCCGGCGCTACTTTTCAGCGTCCTCGCCGGAGGGCATAAAGAGGCTGGCGGCGCCAAAGATGCCCACGTTGCGTTGCAGCTTGGCGGGGAGCAGCGGGGTCTTGACGGCGAAGCGCCGGTTGATGGTGTAATGAGGAATGGTCTCGCGGATTTTCTTGAACAGCGGCCGGCCGATTTGCGACACGCCGCCGCCGATGACGATGGCTTCCGGGTCGAGCAGGGTGATCATGCCGGCCAGCCAGACGCCCAGCAGAAAGCCCGTCTCGTCGATGATGCTCTGGGCGATGGGGTCACGAGCGCGCCCCGCATCCTGAATCATCTTGGGAGTGATGCGGCTCAGGTGCCCGCTGGTCATTTCGCGCAGCAAGCTGGGGGCGGTGTGCTCCTGCTCGAGTTTGACGCGGGCGCGGCGCACCATGCCCGGCCCCGCGGCCAGCGCCTCGATGCAGCCCAGCGTTCCGCACCCGCAGCGGTAGGGGCTGTGGTAATCCACCGTCACGTGCCCGCCCTCGCCCGCCACTCCGTTTTTGCCGTGGTGGATCTTCTTATCGATGATCACGCCCGTGCCGATGCCCGTGGAGACGGTGACGTAGAAGACATCGCGGTAGCCGACCGCGGCGCCGAAGAGCACTTCGGCCAGGCCGGCGGCGTTGGCGTCGTTTTCCAGGCGGGCGGGCAAGTGGAAGTGGCTCCGGATCTTGCGCTCCAACTGCACGTTGCGCCAGCCGGGCAGGTTGGGCGGGTTGATCACCACGCCCTTCCTGGGGTTGAGGGGCCCGGGGGCGCAGATGCCGATGCCCAGGATCTTCTCTTTTCCCCCCGCGTCGCGGATGAGGCCTTCGATGAGGGTAACGATCTGCCCAAAACTGGCTTTGAAGCCTTGTTTGGCGCGCGTGGGCAGGACGGCGGATTTCACCAACCTCCCTTTTGAAGTAACCAGTCCGCCCGCCACCTTGGTGCCGCCCACGTCAATTCCCACAATCAGTTTCCGCAATGTTGCCTCTTTTCGCCAACCGCGGTTGGAGCGGGGCCTGGGGCCGCCGCTGTGATTCGCTGGTTTTCGTGTGGCCCCAGCCCCTGAGTCGACCTGGGGACGCGCCCAGTATACCGCACAGGCTCCGCAGGACGCGGGATTTTGAGCGGCGCCAGGGCCGGGCAGGGAAGGGGCCGGTCCGAATGCCGGGGCCCCGTGAGCGCTTCGTGGCCCCTTGACGCTGCGAGCACAGTTCTCTAAGATGGCCGCAAGGCATAAAGGGGCCTGATCGCATCCTATGACCCAAGCTTCCCGGCCGCCGAGAGGACGACAAGCCGCAGGTTCGGGAGACGCCGCGGCGATTCCCGACAAGCTCTATTTCCGCATCGGCGAGGTGAGCGGGCTGACGCGCACCAAGCCCTATGTGCTGCGCTACTGGGAGACCGAATTTCCCACCCTCAAACCCTCCAAAAGCCGCTCCGGGCACCGCCTCTATCGCCGCCAGGACGTGGAAACGGTCTTCGAAATCCGGCGCCTGCTCTACCAGGAAGGGTTCACCATCGAGGGTGCGCGGCGGCACTTGGCGGGTAATTCCGGCGCCTCCGGGGACGGCGGCGACGTCGAATCGTCCCAGATCGGCCAGAAGCTGCGCGCCGTACGGCGCGAATTGCTGGGAATATTGACAATCCTTTCCAGGAAATGTTAGCGTCTTAAAGACAGTGACTAGTGGTTAGTGGCAAGTGGCAAGCCGGGCTTGCCATCTGGTCACTTGTCACTCTTCACTTGCCACTGCTGTCGACGGGACGTAGCGCAGCCTGGTAGCGCACTTGCTTGGGGTGCAAGGGGTCGCCAGTTCAAATCTGGCCGTCCCGACCAATTTGAGGCAGTGGCGAGTGGTTAGTGGCAAGTGGCCAGCAAAGAAGTCTTGGCTGTTCCCTCGTCACTGTTCACTTGTCACTGTAGTACCGGGGCGTGGCGTAGCCTGGTAGCGCGCTTGGTTCGGGACCAAGAGGTCCCCAGTTCAAATCTGGGCGCCCCGACCATTTTTAAGCAGTGACAAGTGATCAGTGGCGAGTGACTAGCAAAATCAACTGGGCACTTCACTCGTCACCGGTCACTGCTTCTCCATCTCCAATCAAATACGGGCTGTTCACAGACTTCTCCAGGACAGTCGGGTTCCTGCTGTTCACTGCATCTCTAGCTCCGACCTAAACCAGCTCTTTGCTATTTCCCGGAAACGCAGCCGTTCGTCTCGCGCCGGGTCCGGGACGCAGAGCGAGCCGGTGATTGAAGTCCGCGCCTTTTCGATATAGGATGGGCGGCGGAGCGGCAAGGGAATCTGAAAAGGAGGCTTGAAGCGGTGCCAAACATCGTTCGTTGCGGACTCATCCAGGCCAAATGCGAGCTTGCGCCGGGGCGCGCGTCGCTGGCGGCCATCAAGAAGCATATGGTGGAAAAACACCGGCGGCTGATCGAGCAGGCGGCGCGCAAGCGCGTGAAGATTCTCTGCCTGCAGGAACTCTTCTACGGCCCCTATTTCTGCGCCGAGCAGGATGCGCGCTGGTACTCCCTCACCGAGCGCATCCCTGACGGGCCCACCACGCGCCTGATGGCCCAGCTTGCCAAGAAGCACCACATGGTGATCGTGGCGCCCATCTACGAAGAAGAGATGACGGGCTTCTACTACAACACCGCGGCGGTGCTGGACGCCGACGGAAAGTACCTGGGCAAGTATCGGAAGCACCACATCCCGCACTGCCACCCGGGCTTCTGGGAGAAGTTCTACTTCACGCCCGGCAACCTCGGCTATCCGGTCTTCGAGACGCGCTACGCGAAGGTGGGCGTCTACATCTGCTACGACCGGCACTTTCCCGAGGGCGCGCGGGCGCTGGGGCTGAACGGCGCGGAGATCGTCTTCAACCCCTCAGCCACGGTGGCGGGGCTTTCCGAGTACCTGTGGGAGCTCGAGCAGCCCGCCCACGCCGTCGCCAACGGCTACTACGTTGCCGCCATCAACCGCGTGGGGCGCGAGAGGCCTTGGAACATCGGGGAGTTTTACGGCAAGAGTTATTTCTGCGATCCGCGCGGCAAGATCGTCGCCCAGGCGAGCCGCAACAAGGACCAGGTGCTGGTCGCCGACCTCGACCTGGAGA
>JBJKQV010000113.1:0-6932 GCA_046704985.1 Terriglobia bacterium | reverse complement strand
ACGCCGGCCCGCCGCCGCCCGGCGCGATGGCCGGGGACTTGCCCTTGGCGGTGCGCAGCGCAGGGTGCAGACTAGAGGTTCTCTCTCGGCCCTTCCCTTCCGCGGATTGTTCCCGCAAGCTGGGGTCGAGCCGCAAAGCTTCGCGCAACTCGTATGCCTGGCCGCTCATGTCACCCTTTCGGCCCAGGGTCACACTCAGGTCATAGTGCGTCCGGGCGTCATTCGGGCGCAGGCGCAGCACCGCGCGGTACTCGGCGATGGCTTCGTCGGGTTGCCCGCGCGCGCGCAGCACCCCGGCCAAGTTGAGGTGCGGCTGGGCGTATTGCGGGTTCAGGCGGATGGCCACCCGGAACTGTTGCTCGCCGCCGGCCAGGTCTCCGCTATCCACCAGCGCGGCACCCAGGTTGTTGTGGGCCTCGGCAAATTTGGGGTCGAGAAGAATCGCCCGCCTCCACTGGACCGTGGCGCCCTCGATGTCACCCTGGTCAGCCAGGGCGGCGCCCAGGTTGTTGAGCGCCTGGGGGTAGTCGGGGTGAAGGCGAATGGCCGTGCGATATTCGGGGATGGCCGCCTCGAGGTCGCCCGAGGCGGCGAGCGCCAAACCCAGGTTGTAGTGCGCCTCGGGGAAATTGTCGCGCAGGCGGATGGCCTCGCGGTACTCCGCCATCTCTCCTGCGCGGTCACCCTTCTCTCCCAGAACCACACCCAGGTCGTAATGCGCCTCGGGGAAATTGGGCCGGCGGCGCAGCGCCTCGCGAAACGCCGTGATGGCGGCGTCCAGGTCGCCGTTCTGGTACAAAGCGACTCCCCGTTTCAGGTAACCTTGGGCGCTGCGCGCCTGCGCGCGAGGAACCGCACAGGCGGCGATAAAAAACACCAGGGCCAAAATGCAGAATTTGGGTTTCATGGCGAAACTCCGGAATGTGTTGATGGTAAGCTCCGGGTCCTGCCGGCGGCGGGCAGGCTTACCTTCGTGGAGGGACCATTCGGTGCATCATGCCGTGCGAACAGCGCCCGGCATGTCAGGGTTCGGGGAGAGAGTCGCGGCACCGTCCAGGTACCGGGGATGGCGCGTCCGATCGCGCTCCCTGGGGCGTCGGCTGCCCCCGCTCTCTTACCGCGGGGTCATCATGGCATGGCTATACACCCGGGCGCGGAAATCGTCAAGGGATTTGACGACTGGAAAATTACCGAAAACCTCTCGGCCGGTGGCGGGCCGCCAGCCCCCTCACCCGTCCGTCCGCTGACGGACACCCTCTCCCCCGAAGGGGAGAGGGCCGGGGTGCGGACCGAGTTCGGAAGAGAACGCGATAGGCAGCCCTCGCGGCGCGGCGCCTTGAGCAAAAAGCCTCGGCCGTGTTACCTTGAAAGGGCTTCGAAAGCTGGAGTGGCGGAACTGGCAGACGCAGCAGACTCAAAATCTGCCGCCGGTCACCCGGCGTGGGGGTTCAACTCCCCCCTCCAGCACCAGCCCCTAGGCGGGCTCCCAAGGGCTGCAGCGCACCCGCGCTGATACCGCGGTTTCGTCTGATGCGTCCGTTTATTACCAGGTTGAGTTGCAATTGGCTCACGCCCGCTGTCCAGACAAGGCCCGGGGAGCGCACACCTTTCGAGGCAAGCGGCACGCGGAAATTGATGAACTCGCCCCTTTCAACCCTCTAAAGCGAAACTCCGCATCCATGGGCCGGAAACTCCAATAAAGTCTTTGGGAGTTTCGAGAATCAACTTTGAGCCGAAAACGCAGAGAGGCTTACTTGCGCCGTTAGATTCGGTTGATTGTGCCACTCGGTTCGCAAAGGTTTTCGAAAGGGCGAAAAACCGAGGAGAGTGGACGGGAAACCGACTTCTCAAGCAGAATCCTGCTCCCAAGTTCCAAATGGTCTGCTGGCCGGGATTCAAGGCGAGTAGGCTTTGGCCTATGCTGACAGCCCATCCGAGCGACCAGACAGCCCTTCAGCCAGTGGGGCACTTGTCTGCGTCGTGTCCCTCCGCCGCTCGCAAACTCATTTCAGACTGGCTGGACTGGCCGAGCGTGGCCAGCGGCCGTGATGCAGTTGCCTGCGTGCTCACCGCCAAGTACCTTTCAGCGGCAAGCACGCAAGCCTTCCGCAGGGCATCGGCCCGTCTGAAAGACTGTCCCCAGCTTTCAGTGGACCATTTGTTTGTAAGCGCCGCGCGAAGAAGAACCCGGCGTGCGCCCGATTCCTCCTGCAGGAGAGGGCAGCATGAACGGCGTCTTGCTCTCCCGTTGCGCGTCAAAGACAATGGCTCGGCTTGAGCCTGCGAACACGATCTCCCGAAGGACCTTGGTTCCATCGGGCATCGTGCTGACTCCGAGCGTGTTGCGCTCGTATGTCCGGCCCCGCTTGACCATCTGCGCCGAGGCGGTCACCAGAGTTTTTTCCGCGTTGGAAACCTTCACGGTCAACCGGGGACTGTGATGGTACCAGGTGACCGTGTACTCACCGGCTTGCAAGCGCGTTCCCTGCAAAACCACGTCGGCGGGCAAGGTCAAACTGCGGACGTTGTCGGCAAGGGCTGTCGCCCCAGCAGTCAGGATGACCCCGAGCAGCAGGAGCGAAATTCCCAGTGAATCTTTCTTGAACATAAAGCACCTCCTCAGGGATTCTTTGAAGAGCGCGAAAAACTCAATAGGCCATGGTTCGTGCGATGAATCGGGTTCTCTGCTCACGGCATCCTCTGCCACCTCTAGCGTGGCGGGGCCAGTTTGCAGGGAAGGCGCAGGCGCATCAATGCACGGCGGCTAACTTCAGGATTATTCCCATCTAACACGCTAACGCCTAGAGGGAAAAGTGGGTTAGCGGGCATGCCGGCCGCGCCGCGGCTTTTACTTGCGCCTGGAAAGGGTGTAATCTAGGACTCAATCGGCTGGGAGCCCGACGCCCCATGGAAAGATTCAGCCGATTGTTGCGCGTCGCCCATTTCGGTGATTTCGAGCTTGATCTTCGCGCCGGAGAGCTGCGCAAGCACGCCCTGCGAATCAGGCTGCCGGAACAGTCTTTTCAGATTCTGGCGATGCTGATCGAGCATCCGGGCGAACTGGTCACACGCGAAGAGATCCGCGCCAAACTTTGGCCGCATGACACCGTCGTCGAGTTCGACCACAGCATTAACGCCGCCATCCGCAGGCTCCGCGACGCATTAAGCGACACCGCCGACAATCCCCAGTTTGTGGAAACGCTGGCGCGCCGAGGTTATCGCTTTATCGCTGCGGTCGAGTGGGCGCAGCTACCTCCCCCGGCGGGAGAGCCCGCAACCGCCCCGTCCGCCGAGCTCCCCAAACAGGATGAGAGTTGGAAAGGCAAAATGGTCTCGCACTACCGGATTCTCTCCGAATTGGGGCGCGGAGGCATGGGTGTCGTTTACTAAGCCGAGGACACCCGGCTGGGCCGACTGGTGGCGCTCAAATTCCTCCCAAGAGAGCTCACCCGGGACCCGCAAGCTTTGGAACGGTTCAGACGTGAAGGCCGAGCTGCCTCAATGCTCGACCATCCCAACATCTGCACTATTTACGAAATTGACGAAGCCGGCGGTCAGCCTTTTATTGCCATGCAATATCTGGAGGGACGAACCCTGAAGGAGCGCCTGGAGAGCAGCGCCCTGCCGACGGATGAACTCCTGGAGGTCGCAATCCAGATCGCCGAGGCCCTCCAGACTGCCCACGCGAACGGGATCGTCCACCGTGACATCAAGCCCACAAACATTTTCCTGGCCCAGAGCGGCCGGTTGAAGGTGCTCGACTTCGGCCTGGCGAAGCTGATTCCCCCGCGGCGGCATGCCGTGGCGGATGGAACGCCAGCCCAAGGCGCGGAGGCCACAAAAGACAACCTGACCAGCCCTGGGGTCGCCCTCGGAACCTTGGCTTACATGTCGCCTGAGCAATTGAAGGGGGAACTCGTAGATGAGCGAGGCGATATTTTCTCTTTGGGCGTCGTGCTTTACGAAGCTCTGACCAGGAGCGTGCCCTTTCGAGGGGAGACTTGGGTGGATGTCCAGCATGCGATCCTGCGCCAGCCCCCTACGCCCCTGCATAACCTGGTTCCGGAGATTCCTCCCGCGTGGGAGCAACTGATAGAGCGTTGTTTGACAAAGGCCCGTGAGCAGCGCTGTGCTTCAGCCGAGGAGGTTGTGGCGGCCTTGCGTCGAATTAAAGCTTCTGTCGCGCCCACACAAAAGTCGGTGGCAGTCCTTTATTTCCAGAATGTGAGCGAGGCCAAGGAAGACGAGTACTTCCGGGATGGAATCACGGAGGACATCATCACCGAGTTGTCCAAGATTCGCGATCTATGGGTGCTCTCGCGTTCATCCGTGCTCGCTTATCGCGACAAGCCCTTGGCCGCCGCCCAGGTCGGTCATCAGCTCAACGCTTCTTATGTTCTGGAGGGAAGCGTGCGGCGCATCGGCAGCCGCTTGCGCCTGACGGCCCAATTGGTGGAGACGCGAACCGCTCGCTCGGTATGGGCGGAGCGCTACGATCGCCAGTGGGAGGATGTTTTCGCCATCCAGGACGAGATCGCCCAGAGCATCGCGCGGGCTTTGCGAGTGATGCTCACCGACCAGGAGAAGCGCGCCATCGAAAAGGTGCCCACGGCCGATGTGCAGGCCTACGACTATTACTTGCGGGGTCGCCAGTTCTTCCACCAGTTTCGAGGTGAGTCGTTGGGATTTGCGCGCCAGATGTTCACCCGCGCCATCGAGACGGACCCTAACTACGCGCGCGCCCATGCCGGCATTGCGGACTGTTGTTCGTTCCTTTACATGTATTTCGAATCCACGGACGCCAACTTGCGGGAGGCCGAGGGGGCCAGCCGCCGCGCCCTGGAACTCGATCCAGACCTCGCGGAGGCACACGCCGCGCGCGGCCTGGCCGTGTCGCTTAACAAGCAATACGACGAAGCCGCACGGGAATTCGAGACTGCGATCCGCCTCAATCCTAAGCTTTTCGAAGCGTATTACTTTTATGGCCGGGCTTTGCACGGGCAGGGCAAGATGGAAGCGGCGGCGGGGATGTTCCAAAAGGCCTGTGACGTGAACCCGGATGATTACCAGACGCCGCACTTCCTGGCCATGGCGCTCCGAGCCTTGGGTCGCACCGAGGAGGCAAGAGCTGCCGACCTCCGCGGCCTGCGCGTGGTGGAAAAGCACGTTCAACTGCACCCCGATGATTCCCGCGCCCTGCTTTTTGGAGCCACCGCGCATTTGCAGGCCGGCAACCGGAACACATGCCTGGAGTGGGTCAATCGGGCGCTGGCCATTACACAGGACGAGCCGATCACTTTCTACAACGCTGCCTGCAACTACTCGCTGGCGGGCGAGGTGGACGAGGCTATCAAGTACTTGGAAAAGGCCCTCACGTCGGGCATGGCCCAGAAAGACTGGATCAGGAACGACTCGGACCTCGATCCCATCCGCCAGGACCCCCGCTTCCAGGCCTTCATGCGCCGCTCAGGTCTTTAGTCGTAAGCACATTTTTTCTCTGGGCTTATCACCCTTCTTGAATCCTGCATCCCCAAGGCTTTCAGCGTCGTGCCTGATAAACGGATTTCCAGTAAGTGGCAGGCTGGCCGATAGTTGCGGGCACCGTAGGGCGGAATTCCCATTAACCATTCAGGATTGATGCGCGCGGGCAAAGCCCTTGGCGGCGGCGGCGATGGTTTGGGCGATATCGTCTTCGGCGTGTGCGGTCGAGAGGAAGCCGGCCTCGAACTGCGAGGGGGGTAAATAAACGCCCCCTTCCAGCACCGCATTGTAAAAGCGCCCGAAGGCCGCGGTGTCGGAGGTCTTGGCGGAGGTGAAGTCGGTCACTGCCTGCGCGGTGAAGAAGGCCGTGAACATTGAGCCCACGCGGTTGACGGTGAGCGGCACGCCGGCGCGCGCCGCCTCGCGCTTCAAGCCTTCGGCCAGTTGCGACGCCCGCGCTTCCAATTGTTCATAAGTACCGGGGCGGCGCAGCACTTCCAAAGTCTTCAGCCCCGCCGCTACCGCCAGAGGGTTGCCGGAAAGCGTTCCCGCCTGATAGACGGGCCCGGCGGGCGCCACCTGTTCCATGAGCTCCGCGCGGCCGCCGTAAGCGCCCACGGGCAGCCCGCCGCCGATGATCTTGCCCAGCGTGGTCATGTCAGGGCGCAGGTTGTAAAGCTGCTGCGCGCCGCCATAAGCGACGCGGAAGCCCGTCATCACCTCGTCGAGAATCAGCACGGTTCCCTGCCGCGCCGTCAGCTCGCGCAGCTTTTCCAGGAACCCCGGCTGCGGCGGCACGCAGCCCATGTTGCCGACCACCGGCTCGACGATGGCGGCGGCAATTTGGTTCGAGTGCGCCTCGAAGGTGCGCTCGAGCGAGGCGAAATCGTTGAACGGGCAGGTGAGGGTCAACTGCGCGAGCGCCGCGGGCACTCCCGGACTGTCGGGCAGGCCCAGCGTGGCGACGCCCGAGCCCGCCTTCACCAGCAGGCTGTCGGCGTGCCCGTGATAGCAGCCCTCGAACTTCAGAATCTTGTCGCGCCCGGTCGAGGCGCGCGCCACGCGCAGCGCCGACAACGTCGCCTCGGTGCCGGAATTCACCAGGCGCACGCGCTCGACCGACGGATAGGCGGCAACGATCTGCTCGGCCAATTCCACCTCGGGCTCGGTCGAGGCGCCGAAGCTGGTACCGGTGTGCAGGACGCGCTCCAGAGCTTCCATCACTTCCGGGTGGCAATGGCCGAGGATGAGCGGCCCCCAGGAGCCTACGTAGTCGATGTAGGTGTTGCCGTACAGGTCCGTCATGCGCGCGCCGCGGCCGCTGGCGATAAGCAACGGCTCGCCGCCCACCGCGCGGAAAGCGCGCACCGGCGAGTTCACCCCGCCGGGCATCAAGCCCTGCGCCTTGCGAAAAACCTGCTCCGAGCGGTCGCGCGTCACGTCACCCCCCC
>JBJKQV010000112.1:0-9042 GCA_046704985.1 Terriglobia bacterium | reverse complement strand
AATGAAAGCACTTTCGGTGTGAGCTTGGAGATGTTACCCGGCCCGTTGAGTGGAATGCTGGCGGTGCCGATGGCGGTGCTCACGTCCAGCGTGGCGTACCGGGCGCCGGCGACGCTGGGCGAGAACTGAATGCTCACGGTGCAGGTGGCACTGACCGCCAGGCTGGACGGGCAATTGTTCGTTTCCGAGAAGTCACCGGCATTCGTGCCCGTGATAGAGGCGCCGCTGATGGCCAGAGAAGCGCTGCTGGTATTGGTGACGGTAACCGTTTGGGCGCCGGAAGTCGTGCCCACCGCCTGGGCGCTGAAGGTGAGTTGGATTGGTGAAAGCAACGACACGCCCGAGCCGCTCAGGCTGACGGTCTGCGGGCTGCCGGCGGCGTCATCGGCAATCATCAGCGAGCCGGTGATGGGGCCGGTGGCGGTGGGGGTGAAGGTGAGAGGGATCACACAGCTCGCGCCCGGCAACAGCGGCGTGGCCAGGATGAGTTGGCAGGCCGTGGCCCCGGCGGCATTGGGCAGCGCGATGGCGAAGTCCGCGGGGTTGACCGTAATCCCCGTAATCTGCAGGGGCCCGGTGCCGGTGTTGGTAAGGGTCACGGTGTTCTGCGGGGGCATCGTCCCGCCCGAAGTCGAGCCCACCACCTGATCGCCGAAGTCGAGGCTGGCCGGCGACAGCGAGACGATGCCGCTGGAAACGCCGTTGCCGCTCAGGCCGAGGCTCTGCGGACTGCCGGACGCGTTGTCGGTGAAGGTCACGTTCGCGCTGGCGGCGCCCAGAGCGGCGGGGCTGAAAGTCACGCCCACCGAACACGTCCCCCCGGGAGCAAGCGAGGCATTGCTGCACGCATCGCTGCCCAACGCGAAATCGGCGGCGTCCGTCCCCGAAATCGCGACGTTGCTGATGATCAGCGTGGCGCTCCCGCTGTTGGTGACGGTGACGCTTTGGGCGGCACTGGTCGTCCCCACACTCTGGTCTGTGAAGGTCAAGCTCGCCGGCGCAAGCGACACGGCAGGAGCTTGCAATTGCACGTCCACGGAGTTGTTGGAGGATTGCAGAAACGCGGCATCGAGACGCCCGTCGCCGTTGAAGTCCCCCACGGCTATTTCCGGACTGGCCACGCCCACGCCCCAGGATGTCGGGGTGCCGAAGCCGCCGGTCCCGTCTCCCAGCAGCGTGGCGAACATGCCAGTCAAGGAGCCGCAACTCGCCGAGGGCGGGCACGCCGCCGGCGATACCACTAAATCCAGCTTCCCGTCGCCGTTCAAATCCCCCACCGCGACCGAACTCGGCGCGGCAGAAACGGCCGGGGCGGTGGCGGTCGGCGTGAAACCTCCTGCGCCGTCGCCCAGCAAAATGCCGAGACTACCGCTCGCTCCGGGAATGGCAACCGCCAGGTCCAGCTTGCCGTCCCCGTTGAAATCCGCCGCGGCCAGGGAAGTGGGGACTCCTCCCGACATGGCGATGGGGGAGCCGGTAGCCGCAGTAAATCCTCCGCTGCCGTCGCCCAGGAGAATGTACAAGCCATAGGGTCCCGTTCCTGCGATCCCGGCCCCCACGGCCAGGTCGAGGTTCCCGTCAGCGTTGAAGTCTCCCATGGCGGCGGAGGACAGCAGAACCGCGCCGCTGTTGCTGACGATGCTGGTCGGCGAGCCGGCGGCGAGCGTAAATGCTCCGCTGCCGTTACCCAGGAAGACCTCCACCTGGGCGACGGTGCTGGTGGACGTCAATTCGCCGACCGCCAGGTCCAGGGTGCCGTTCCCGTCGAAATCTCCCACCTTCACGAAGACCGGCTGGCCTGCCGTGGAAACGGCCGAGCTCACCACCGCGGTAAAGGTCCCGTTGCCGTTGCCGAGAAGAATCGTCACACTGTTGCTGCCCTGGTTGGCGACCGCCAGGTCCAGGTTCCCGTCCTTGTTGAAGTCGCCTTCGGCGATGTAACCCGGGGAGGTGCCCACCGTGATCGGCGAGCCGCTGGCGGGGCTAAACGTTCCGTCCCCGTTGCCCAGCAGAATGGAGACGCTGTTGCTCCCTAGATTGACGGCCGCGAGGTCCTGCTTCCCGTCGTGGTTGAAATCCCCCTCGACGACCGAAACCGGCGCGGTGGGCATCAGCATCGGCGGGCCCGAGGCTTGCGCATAGGTGACCGAGGCGGTGGCGCCGGTGATCGGAAACAGGACGGCGTTCGATGTTCCGCCGCCGGGAGTGGTATTGACCACCGTCACCACGGCCGTTCCCGCGCTGGCAATATTGCCGGCGGGGACCGTGGCCGTGAGCTGCGAACCGCTCACCACGGAAGTGGCCAGCGCCACCCCGTTCCAATAAACGGCCGCACCGGCGGCAAAACCTGTACCGTTGACCGTCAGGGTGAATCCCCCGAGGCCCGGCGCGGCCGCGTCAGGGACCAAAGGCTGGTTGATGAAAGGAACGGGATGAGCAGTCACGAACTGCGCGCGCGCGCCCGTGACGGCGGCCAACAACAGCGGGAGCAGCATCAGCGCCAGCCGAACCACACGCCTCCGGTCGCGGCGCCCCAAACGGCGCGTGCGGCCTTCAAGTATGGCATGGTTGCGATGCGGTGCCGCGCTCGTCCCCACAGGACTCAAAACGAAGATACTCCGAATAGTTCTTCCCATCCCTCCACCTGCCTATGCTCACGGGCTTTCAGTAGACGGCGCTTGCCGCCCTGGCCTCCTTGATCCTCGGAGGAGCGTTGTCGCCGCGGAAAAACCGTCATCTCCGCCCACGGATTTAATCCGTGCAGTCGGCACAGTTTTCCTGATCCCTTCTGTGCGCAAGAAGACCCTTATGGAGGCGCTCGCAGAATGGTAAGCCAATCCAGACCCCTCGAGATCGGTTGGTCCCCTCTTCACCATACTGCGAAAGACAATTCGAAATCCAATGGTACGCTACCACTACGCTTTCAAAGGGTCAAGCTCTTCGCCGGGCTCTAAGCCCGACGGCTTACGGCCACGGCCGGGATCTTCCCTGCCGCGGGGCGCGGCTCGGCAAGCCTCCGCCGAGTCCCCGGTAAAACCGCACACAATCCTGAATGAACCGGGAGCGGCCTGCAAGGCAAAAATACCGGGCAAGGATGCGGCAGCTCAGATTTTGAAAAACGCTGAGCCTCACCCGCTTCTTCCCGGCGCCGGCGTACCGGACTCCCCTGGTTTGAGCGTCCGCCCTCCGAGCGGCAACATACCCGTGGGATTTTACGCCGAGAAGCGATAATCTATCGCTTCGAGCGGAGCGAGCCATGGAATTTGTGCGCGGACTGAAATGCGTTTTTTGCGGCGCCCGGTACGCAGTGAGTGTGGGGCTGACCTGCCCGGCGTGCGGCATCACGGGGATTCTGGACGTCGAGTACGACTACGCGGCCATCGCGCGGCGGCTGACGCGCCGGCGGCTGGCGGCGCGGCGCGAACAGACGCACTGGCGTTACCGCGAGCTGCTGCCTATCCGCAAAGACGCCGAGTTGCCGGCCCTGGCGGTGGGCTGGACGCCCCTGACGCCCGCGCCCGCCCTGGCGCGTCACCTCGGCCTGAAGCACCTTTTCCTGAAAGACGACGGGCGCAACCCCACCGGGTCGCTCAAGGACCGCGCCAGCGCCGTGGGCGTGGTGAAGGCGCGCGAGGAGCGGCAACGCATCATTGCTTGCGCGAGCACGGGCAACGCCGCTTCGTCGCTGGCCGGCATGGCCGCTTCGCTGGGATTGAAGAGCGTGATTTTTGTTCCCCAGCGCGCCCCCGAACCCAAGGTGACGCAACTGCTCATCTTCGGCGCCACGGTGGTGCGCGTGCGCGGCAGCTACGAGCAGGCGTTCCAGTTGTGCCAGGAATCCTGCGAGCGCTACGGATGGTACAACCGCAACTGCGCCATCAATCCTTATCTCGTCGAGGGCAAGAAGACGGCGGGGCTGGAAATCTGCGAGCAGCTCGATTGGCGCCCTCCCGACTGGGTGGCGGTTTCGGTGGGCGACTGTTGCACCATCGCGGGAATCTGGAAAGGCCTGCGCGAGATGAAGACTCTGGGATTGGTCAACCGTGCGCCGCGCCTGCTGGGCGTGCAGGCGGCCGGAGCCGCTCCGGTCACTGCGGCGTTTCGCACCGGCAAGGCCCTGCGGCCCGTCGAACCGAAGACGCTCGCCGACAGCATCGCGGTGGGCGTGCCGCGCAACTGGAAGAAAGCCGTCCTGGCCGTCGCCGCCTCGCGCGGCGCCATGCTCAACGTGCGCGACGCGGAAATTCTGGACGCCATGCGCCTGACCGGACGCCTGGCAGGCATCTTCGCCGAACCCGCTGCCTCCACCGCCGTCGCCGGCGTGCGCCGCGCCGTTGCGCAAGGACTGATCCGCCCTCGCGACCGCGTGGTGGCGATGATCACCGGAAACGG
Source organism: Terriglobia bacterium (assembly GCA_046704985.1). GTDB lineage: Bacteria > Acidobacteriota > Terriglobia > UBA7540 > UBA7540 > JBJKQV01. The sequence goes on along the minus strand of JBJKQV010000112.1, from coordinate 4,650 downwards.
CTTGAAAGATATTCGCGGCGCGCAGTCGGCCGTGCGCGGGCCCTTCGAAGTACCGCCGCAAGGAACCGGACTGGAAAAAATCTTGAAGAAGCAGCGCCTGCTGCCGTGAGGGCCGCAGCACGCTGAAGATCGTGCGACGCCTATGAAACCGCCGAGCCCAACCCGCGATTCCCTGCTCATCCGCGACATCCACACCCTGGTGCTGATGGACCGGAAGCACACTGTCCTGCACGGCGGGTTCGTCTACGCCGAGGACGGCGAGATCAAGCGCGTGGGCAAGCGCCCGCCGCCGTCGCTGCGCGCCCGGCGCACCCTGCGCGCGCCCTACTCGATCGCCGTGCCGGGGCTCATCAATACCCACCACCATCTCTACCAGACGCTCACGCGCGCCTACCCGCCCGCCGCCGACGTCGAGCTGTTCGATTGGCTGCGCGTCCTCTATCCCGTCTGGGCGCGCCTGGACGAAGAAGCGCTGCACGCGGCGGCGCTGGTGGGCATGGCCGAGCTGATGCTCTCCGGCTGCACGACTACCGCCGATCACCACTACCTGTTTCCGCGCGGCCAGGAAAAACTCATCGACGCGGAGATTTCCGCGGCGCAGCGCCTCGGCGTGCGATTCCATCCCACCCGCGGCAGCATGAGCGTGGGACGCAGCCGCGGCGGGCTGCCGCCCGATTCGGTGGTGCAGCGCGAGGACAAGATCCTGGAGGATTCCGAGCGCCTGATCCGCAAGTACCACGACCCGCGTCCGGGGTCGATGCTGCGTCTGGCGCTGGCGCCCTGCTCGCCGTTTTCGGTTTCAGCCGATCTGATGCGCGAGTCGGCGGAGATGGCGCGCCGCTACGGGGTGCGCCTGCACACCCACCTGGCGGAAACGCGCGACGAAGAGGTTTACTGCCTCAAGCATTTTTCCAAGCGCCCGCTCGACTTCCTGGCGGAGGTGGGCTGGCTGGACGGCCGCACCTGGCTCGCGCACGGGATTTACTTCAACCGCCGCGAGGTGGCGCGCCTGGGGCGCGCGCGCGTAGGCGTGGCGCACTGCCCGACTTCCAACATGCTTCTGGGCTCGGGCGTGGCGCCGGTCCTGGAACTGCGCCGCGCGGGCAGCCCGGTGGGGCTGGGCGTGGACGGCAGCTCCTCCAACGACTCCTCGCACATGCTGGCCGAGGCGCGGCAGGCGCTGCTGCTGAATCGCCTGGCGCACGGCGCCGCGGCCATGAAGGTGCGCGAGGCCCTGCACCTGGCCACGCGCGGGAGCGCCGGGTGCCTGGGCCGCAGCGACCTGGGAAGTCTGGAAGCGGGCAAGCGCGCCGACCTGGCGCTGTTTGACCTGCGCGACCTCGGGTACAGCGGCGCCGGCGACGCCCTTTCCGCCCTGCTGCTCTGCGCCCCGACGCGCGTCGAAACCCTCATCGTCGAGGGCCGGGTGGTGGTAGAGCGCCACGAGTTGACGAATCTCAACCTCGGCCCCGTCGTGCGGCGCCATCGCCGCCTGGCCGCTAAAATGGTTGCGCGCTCCGCCTTGCTTTGATAGAGTCGCGTTTTTTGCTGCCCCCCGTCGAGGTCAGCTGCTAGCTCACGCCGGAGTTGGGCAACGGAGGGAACACCCGTTCATCGTTCCTAGGCCTATGTTTGACCACATCGAATCCTTCCTTCGACCCCGCAACGTTCCCGAAGCGCTCCGCATGCTCCGCCGCTACGGCAAGCGCGGGCGATTCGTCGCCGGCGGCACCGACCTGGTGGTGCAGGCGGACCCTTCGATCCGCTGCCTGGTGGACGTCACGCGACTGGGCTTGAACTACATTCGCCACAAGGGCCAGGCCTGGGTGATCGGCTCGGCCACCAGCATGGCCGAGCTCGAACGCTGCACGGCCATCCAGGCGCTGGCAGGCGCCCTGCTGGCGCGCGCCGCGGCCTCCTGCGGCTCGGTGCAGAACCGCCACATGGCGACTTTGGGCGGCAATCTCGCGAACGCCTCCCCCGCCGCCGACACGGCCACCCCGCTGCTGGTGCTCGACGCGCAGGTGGTGCTGGCCGGCGCGCGCGGCCGGCGCAAGTTGGCGCTAAACGATTTCTTTACCGGCCCCGGCAAGACGGTTTTGAACGGCGCGCTGCTGGTGGAAGTGGTCATCCCCGCTCCGCCGCGCGGCGGGCGCGCGGGCTGGTCGTTCCAGAAGCTGGGGCGCAACGAGGCCGACATTTCCATCGTCAACGCCGCCGCCGGACTGCAACTCGACTCGCGCGGCGTCTGCAAGCGCGCGCGCTTGGCGCTGGGCGCCGTGGGGTCCACCCCGCTGCGCATGAAGAGTGCGGAGAATTTGCTGGAAGGACAGCCGCTCAATGAGAAGGCCATCGAGCGCGCCGCCGACGAGGCCGCGCGCCAGGTGCGCCCCCTGAGCGACGTGCGCGCTTCGGCCGATTACCGGCGGGAGATGAGCCGGGTGCTGGCGCGCCGCGCGCTCGCCGAGTGCGCCCGGCAGGCAGGAGGGCGGCGATGAGCAATATGGACCTTCGCCTCAAAGTGAACGGCGAATCGAAACAGTGGAGCATCGCGCCCGGCGATCTGCTCCTGGACGTGCTGCGCCGGGAAGGTTATTTCGGCGTCAAGCGCGGGTGCGAAACCGGCGAGTGCGGCGCCTGCACGGTGCTGGTGGACGGACGGCCGGTTGACTCCTGCCTGATGTTCGCGGCGCAGGCCGAAGGGTGCGAGATCCTCACCATCGAGGGCCTCGCCCAGGGCGACGTCCTCCACCCGCTGCAAGAAGCCTTCCTCAAGCACGGCGCAGTGCAGTGCGGCTACTGCACGCCGGGAATGGTTCTGAACGCCCTGGCGCTGCTGCAGCGCCGGCCGCACCCCTCGGAAGAGGAAGTGCGCGAGGCGCTGAGCGGAAACTTCTGCCGCTGCACCGGCTACCGCAAGCCCATCGAAGCGGTCCTGGCCGCTTCCAAGGCCAACGGCCGGAAACCCCAGGCCCGGGGTGCGGCGCGCCAGGCGGGAGCAAAATCGCGATGAGTTCCGAGCGTTTCGTAGTCGGCAAGAGCGTGCGCAAGCTGGACGGCGTCAAGCTGGTGACCGGCCGCCCCGCCTTCACCGACGACGTGCAGATTCGCGGGCTGCTCTACGGCAAGATCCTGCCCAGCCCCGTGGCGCACGCGCGCATCAAGCGCATTGACACGCGCAAGGCCAAGGCCCTGCCCGGCGTCCACGCCGTGCTGACTTACAAGGACGTGCCGCGCGTCCCCCACACCACCGCCGGGCAGAGCTGGCCCGAGCCCTCGCCCTACGACACCTACCTGCTCGATTCCAAGGTGCGCTTTGTGGGCGACCGCGTGGCGGCGGTAGCCGCCGAAACCCGCGCCCTGGCGGAAAAGGCCATCAAGCTGATCGAGGTCGAGTACGAAGAGCTGCCCGCCATCCTGGACATGGAACGCGCCATGGACGCGGGCGCCCCGGTCATCCACGACGAGCCCGAATCGACGGGCATCCACGACGCCGCCCGCAACCTGGCGGGGCAGATCATCAAGGGCATCGGCGACATCGAGGAAGGTTTCCGCCAGTCCGACCGGATCTTTGAGGGCGAGTTCCGCACTCCGCGCGTGACCCACGTCTCGATCGAGCCCCACATCACCATCAGCTGGCTCGACCCCGACGGCCGCCTGGTGATCCGCTCCAGCACTCAGGTGCCCTACCACGCGCGCCGCCAGGTGGCGATGATTTTGCAGATTCCCGTGCAGCGCGTGCGCGTCATCGAACCGCGCATCGGCGGGGGCTTCGGCGGCAAGCAGGAGATGCTGCTCGAAGACATCTGCGGGGCGCTCACCCTGGCCACCCGAAGGCCGGTGAAGATCGAGTTCACGCGCGAAGAAGAATTCTCCATGACGCGCAGCCGCCACCCGCAAATCCTGCGCGCCAAGATCGGCATCAAGCGCGACGGGACGATCGTGGCCAACCGGCTGAAGGTGCTGGCCACCACCGGCGCTTACGGCGCCCACGCCACCACCGTGCAGGGCAACACGGGCAGCAAAGTCCTGCCGCTCTACCGCGCCCCCAACCTGAAATTCGAGTGCGACATCGTTTACACCAATGAGCCGGTGGCCGGAGCGTTTCGCGGCTACGGATGCCCGCAGGGCTACTTTGCGCAGGAGAGCCTGGTGGACGAGATCGCCCACGCGCTCGGCCAGGACCCCATCGACTTCCGCAAGAAGAACATCATCCGCACCGGCGACACCGACGAGCTCTCCGCCGAGCTGGGCGAAGGACGCAAGGGCCTGCCGCGCTTTGTGCGCACCTGCGGCCTGCCCGAGTGCCTGGACCGCGGCGCCGCCGCCATCGGCTGGGAACGCAAACGCCGCGAGCTGCCGCTCCAGAAGGGACGCGTGCGGCGCGGCGTGGGCCTGGCCTGCTCGATGCAGGGCAGTGCCATCGCCGGCGTTGACTGGGCCGCCGCCACGTTGAAGATGAACGAGGACGGCTCGTTCAACCTGCACGTCGGCGCTTCCGACCTGGGCACGGGCAGCGACACGGTCATCGCCCAGATCGTCGCCGAGACCCTGGGGCTGAGCGCCGACAAACTGATCGTGCGCTCCGCCGACACCGACCTGACGCCCTTCGACGTGGGCGCTTACGCCTCCAGCACCACCATCATCTCC
>JBJKQV010000111.1:0-12923 GCA_046704985.1 Terriglobia bacterium | reverse complement strand
CGCTACCAGATGCAAGGCAATCCGCCCATCGTCGAGCAGCAGCGGCCGGCGGCTGCCGCGGCGCCTGCCGCCGCCTCCGTGGCGTCAGCGCCCAAGCCCCCGGCGGGGCCCGTAGTAGCCCCGGCGGCGCGCGTCGCGGGAGCAGTGAACCCTCCCGTGCTGCGCGGCACGGGGCTAGGCGCCGACATCGCCGCGCGCGTCAACGCTTCCGGCCCCTCGCCCAAGATCAGCGGCCGCGGCGCCCACCCCTACAAGCTCCCCAGCCCTTCCCTGCTCCGTCCCCCCGAGGATGAGCAGGCGGTGGACGAAGAGGAGCTGAAAGAGCGCGCCGCGCGCTTGCGGGAAAAGTTCAGCGAGTTCGGCGTCACGGGCACGGTCACGCAGATTCATCCCGGGCCGGTGGTCACCACCTACGAGTTCAAGCCCGAGGCGGGCATCAAGTACAGCCGCATCACCAGCCTGGTGGACGACCTCTGCCTGGCCATGAAGGCCGAGTCCATCCTCATCGAGCGCGTGCCGGGCAAATCCACGGTGGGCATCGAGGTGCCCAACCCGCACCGCGAGATCATTCACCTGCGGGAGGTGGTGGAGTCGAGCGAGTTCACCGCCTCGCCCTCCAAGCTCACCCTGGCGCTGGGCAAGGACATCACCGGCAAGATCAAAGTCGGCGACCTCGCCCTGATGCCCCACCTGCTGATCGCGGGCTCGACGGGCGCGGGCAAGAGCGTGGCCATCAACAGCATGATCGTCTCCATGCTCTACAAGGCCACCCCCGACGAGGTGAAGCTGATCCTCATCGACCCCAAACGCCTGGAGCTGGGGCTTTACGACGGCATCCCGCACCTCTACACCCCCATCGTCACCGAGCCCAAGCAGGCCGCCAACGTCCTGCGGCGGGCGACCCTGGAAATGGAGTCGCGGCTGAAGAAGCTGGCCGAGCACGGGGTGCGCAACATCGACCAGTACAACAAGATCTTCGAGCCCGACTCGACCTTGAGCCTGTTCGACACCAACGGCGAGCGCGAGCGCCCGCTGCCCTACCTGGTGATCGTCATCGACGAGCTCGCCGATTTGATGATGGTGGAGCCGCAGAACGTCGAGGAATCGATCACCCGCCTGGCGCAGATGGCGCGCGCGGTGGGCATCCACCTGATTCTGGCCACCCAGCGCCCCTCCGTGGACGTCATCACCGGACTCATCAAGGCCAACCTGCCCTCGCGCATCTCCTTCCGCGTGGCCTCCAAGGTGGACTCGCGCACCATTATGGATTCCAACGGCGCCGAGGCCCTGCTGGGGCGCGGCGACATGCTCTTTATGCCCCCCGGCACGGGGCGCCTGCTGCGCCTGCACGGGCCGCTGGTCATCGAGCGCGAAATCGGCAAGGTGGTGGACTGGTGGAAGTCGCAGTCGGAGCCCCACTACAACGAGGAGTTCCTCAAACCCTTCCGCGAGAACGGCAGCGACAGCGAAGACGAGATCGAGGATCCCAACGAGCTGGACGAGGTCTTCGACGAGGCGGTGCGCATTGTGGTGGAGTCCGGCAAGGGTTCGACGTCGCTGCTGCAACGCCGCCTGCGGGTCGGCTACGGCCGCGCCGCGCGGCTCATCGACCTCATGCAGCGCGACGGCATCGTGGGCGCCCCCGACGGCTCCAAGCCCCGCGAGGTCCTCAAACGCCCCGACTGGCTCAGCGAGGTGGACGCTTCCCTGCGCTGAGGAGCGGCGCGGCGGCCGCGCCGCTCCTTCGCCGTTCGCAGACCGGCGCCGCAAGAGCCCATTCTTGACAGAAATCGTGTGCCGTCCGACAATGGTAAATCTGTGCCGCGGTAGCTCAGGTGGTAGAGCGCAGCCCTGAAAAGGCTGGCGTCGGCGGTTCAACTCCGTCCCGCGGCACCATCGCTTCGACCGGCCTAAGAACCGAAACTCCCCAGGGCTTTCTTTTCGTCTTCGAAGGTCTTGAGGGCGCCGATGAGGTTGACCGATTCCAGCGTCCTGCGCACGCACTCCGGAGCGCACAACAGCTTCATGGAGCCTTCGTTGCGGAGGATGGAGATGTGGGCGCGCACCATGGGCTTGATGCCATAACTGTCGAACGCACCCACCTGGCGGCAATCGAGCAGCAGGGCAACGCAACCGGCCAGAATTCGGGCTTGCAGCCTCTGGTCCAAGGTCTGGGCAGCCTCCTCGGACGCGATCTCGCCGCACAACTCCAGCACGCTCACCGCGCCCACCTGTCGTTCGTTGACTTCCAGTTCCGGCACGATGTCCCCCGGCCGACCCGTATCCTACCAGCACTCACCTCTATGTCAAACGTCAATTGAAGACGGCGCCGGCTCTGGGGCCAAGGTGGTGAAAGGCCTCCCTCGCACAAAAAAAGGCGCCCCGGTCCCGCCGAGCGGGACCGGGGCGCGCGCATGGGAAAGGAGAACCTTTCCTAGAAGTAAAACTTCGCCGCCAATTGGATGTTCCGCGGATCACGCGCGGTAACCATCTCGCCGAAGCCGGCGCCGAGGTCCGCGTAGTCCGTGTCAATCCCCGAGGGATCGAACTGCGTGTGGTTGAAGAGGTTGTAGAATTCAAAGCGCAGTTCGAGGCTGGTCGACTCCGTGATCTTGGTACGCTTGTAGAACCCGAAGTCGAAATTGGCGATTCCCGGTCCGCGCAGCAGGTTGCGGCCGGCGTTGCCGAACTGGCCCAGCGGCTCAGGCGCAAAGGCGCTGTCGCTGAACCAGAGGTGATCGGCGTTGGTCTTGGGGTTGAGGTACTGCACCGTGCCCACCAGGTTCGGAACGTCGGGGCACGCGTAGAACGTGTACCCGGAGCACGTCAGCGAGGAGTTGTTGCTGTCGATGACATCGAGCGGGAAGCCGGTCTGGAAGGAGGTGATACCGTTCATGCTCCAGCCTTCGAAGACCCGCTTGAGCGCCCAATTGTTGAAGCGACGGATAGGCGGTATGTCGTAGGTGTAGCTTAACACCAACCGGTGCCGGGCGTCGTAACCGGACGGGCCGTAATCGTAGAGCGCCTGGTTGAAGGGGTTGGTGCCACGGATATACCCGTAGCCGCCGTAACCGCCGCCGCCGAACCCGGAGTTCTCAAACCCCGAACCGTCGTCCATGGCGTGAGACCAGGTGTAGGCGGTCATCAACTGCAGGCCGTGCGACATCCGCTTGTTGAGAGAAACCTGCAGGGAGTTGTAATTGGAGATCCCGCTCGTCTGAATGTTGCCCACGGAACCAAAAACCGTGACGCCATTCAGAGTATTGGGGTAGCGGAAGTTCTGGGGGTAGTTGGTAATCTGGCCCGACGGGTCGCCCGCGCAGTTGGGATCCGCCGCGCAACCAGCCGCGTTGATCCCCGGATTCAGTTCGCGGGTGATCACCAGGTGACGCCCCAGCGCTCCCACATAAGCCATGGAAAGAATCGTGTTGGCAGGCAGCTGCCGTTCGACGGTCAGGTTGAAGTTCTGCACGTAGGGGACGCTGTAGTTGGGATCGACGTTGCTGAACGACAGCGGAACGTAATCGTCGAACGAGGTGCTGCTGGGAGGGTTCAAAGGCGACGGGAACTTGTTGGGAATCGAGAAGGAGGGGTTGGCGATGTCCTGCCAGGGGTTGCCAAAGTTGGGAACCCGCGGCGCAGCAGCGGTCGAGACGTCGGCCACTCCACCCGAAGAGACGCCGTACGGGGAGGAGAGGACGAACTGCAGGGTCTGCTCCGAGAGCGTACGGTTAAAGTAGACCCCGTAACCGCCGCGCACGGACCACTTGCTCGCTTGGCTGGGACTCCAGGCAAAACCGAAGCGCGGCCCGAAGTGACCGTACTTGGTAGTGCCCGATGCACTCACTCCCGGATCGCCCTGGAAGACGTAACCGGTCGGAGAGTTGGGGAATACGACCGACTGCAGCCCCGGACGGAAGGCCACCATGGCGTGGTTCTCATGGTAGTTATCCACGATCGGGGTGTCGACCGTCCAGCCCACTCCGTAAGTCAAGGTTAGGTTCGGCCGCACGCGGAACTGGTCCTGGAAGTAGGCGTAGTACTCCTGCGCGCGGTTGTTCTGGATGTCCCCGCCCTGCTGGTTGTAGGTGTTGGGGATGCCCAGCATAAAGTCCGCCGCCTGGTCGCCCGTGGAGTAGCGCGCCGCGGTGGAGAAGGTGTAGTAGCCGTTCAGGCGGGCGTAGAAGGTTTGGTAGACCTGGAAGCGGCGCATGTTGAACCCCATCTTGAAGGTGTGCCGCCCCATGATCTTGGTAAAGTTGTCGTCCACCTGATAGGTCTGGTCAACGCGCGGCTGGGGCCCGTTGGTCGAGAATCCCAGGACGAAATAGCCGCTGACCGAGACCACCGGAACGTTGTTAAGTGAAGGCTCCTGTGCCGTGATCCCCGTAAAGCCCAGGCTTGCGGGGTCAACGATGTTGGCGGGATAGTTGGCCGAGTAGTTGAGCCGCGTGTAGCCAATCCGCGCTTCGTTGAGGGTGGTGGAGTTGAAGGTGTGGTTCCAGGTCGCCACGTACTGGTGCAAATGCGTCTTGTAAACGGAGCCAAACCCCGGCAGGTTGGCGCCCGAAAAGGGCAGGGTGCGGTTCGAGGGACTGCGCTGCCAGAACATCGTCCCCCAAATGGCATCCTTGCTGCCGAAGTTGTGGTCGATCCTCGCAATGTACTGGTCCTGGAGGCCCGACGTGGTGGGACTGAACGTGTAGTTGGTGCCCGAGAAGTTGGCCAAAGGCACGTACTTGTCGAGCAGGCCCGCAGAGACCGGGCTGAAGTCTACAGTCGGAATGTGGCCGGTCGGGAAGATGGTCGAGTAGGGTGTTCCCGCCGGATAGACCGTCCCGTCCTCGCCCGTGAGGTCAAAAATCGACAGTTTGGACGAGGTGGCGAGAGCCGGGAAAATCCCGTTGCGCTGGTCCGCGGTGAAAACCTTGATGTTGCCTCCCGCCTGGGGGATTGCGTTCCTCACCCCCTGGTAGGAGAAGAAAAAGAAGGTGTGGTCCTTCCAGATGGGCCCGCCAATGGTGCCCCCGAACATGTTCTGGTGGAAAATGTCGGTTGTGGGCTTGAAGAAGTTGCGGGCGTTCAGACTGGTGTCGCGGTAGAAGTCGAACGCGCTGCCGTGGAAGGAGTTGGTGCCCGACTTCATCACCGCGTTGAGGACCGCGCCCGAGTTGCGGCCATACTCCGGATTCATGCTGTTGGTCACCATGCTGAATTCGGCGATGGCGTCCGGGCTGGGAATGATCAGCGGGGTGTTGAGCGGCAGGTCGTTGGTGTCCACACCGTTCACCAGATAGCTGTTACTGTCGGTCTGGCTGCCGTTGGTGGAGTAATTGTTGGTCAGGCGGTCGGACGAGGCCACCACGCCTGGCATGGTCTGCTGGAGCTGCACCCAGTTGCGGCCTACCAGCGGCAGGTTCACGATTTCCGAGCTGGAGATCGTGGTGCTGATCTGCATGCTGGTCTTCTCCACTTGCACCGGGGCCGCTTCGACGGTCACCGTCTGCGTGACGGCCCCCAGCTCCATGGTGACGTTCTGCACGAAGATCTGGGTTACGCGGAGGTTGATCCCCGCTGCCTCGTAAACCTTAAAGCCGGCTTTTTCGCACTTCAGGTTGTAGGTCGCCGGGGCGGGCAGCTGGGGGAATTCGAAGCTCCCGTCCGGGGCGCTGATGACCTGGGTGGAAATACCCGTTCCCGTATTGGTCGCAGTAACCGTCGCGCCTGCGACCACGGCGCCCGATGGGTCGCCAACCACACCGCGAATACGCCCATAGAGGTCTATGGCGCTCGCCGTGCTGGCCCCGACCCATGCGAACACGAAGAGAAATACCGTGATTTTCAGCCAATGGCTGTTGCGCATACATCCTCCTCAGAGAGTTACCAGGTTCCTTGCACCCGGCTCGCTACCGCGCCATAAACTCAAGGCTCGACGACGAACCGCAGTTCCAATTCAGAGGGATTCAAACGGCCACTCTTCGAAGAACGGACAGGCCGAGCAGAGTGACGAACGCTCAGCCTGAAATGATGCGCAACCGAGGTCTCGTGGAAAAGCATGAGTCGCGCCTCTTCAAAGCTCCCGGATGACCCAACCTCTAACCCGTGGTGCCCTCCGCGGAGCCTTCTGCTTCTCCCCGCCTCCGGGAAATCAAGCTATGAACCAGGGACCCGGAGGCTTCCTCCAAAGGAAGCAACTTGTGTGCCATCTCCTAAGTAAGAAATAAAACCTCAACGATGAATGGGATGCCCGGGGAGGTAGAGGTTTTGGACAGGTGATATACTTACCAAGTTCCGTAATACGGATTTCAAAATCCGTAGACCCATCGCATAACAAGCATCACAGTGCCAGTTTTTGTTAACAGACTAGACCTCTTGTCCTCTCCGCCGGGAGATATTTGTTACCACAACGCTTCGAGGGCGGGACTTCTTGTCATACCACTCTGCCTGGTATGCCTCTCTGCAGATGGCGTCTCCGGCGTGGACGTGCGGTTTCACACTGCCCCTTCGAGGTGCGGCGGAATGGGAAAATCAGCCTCTCCGGCGCGGCCAAGCCGGCAGATGAGGCACACAAAAAAAGCGCCCCGGTTCCGCTCAGCGGGACCGGGGCGCGCGCATGGGAAAGGAGACCCTTTCCTAGAAGTAGAACTTCGCCGCGAGCTGGATGATCCGAGGATCAAGAGCAGACGACTCGCGACCGAAGTTGCTGGAGCTAAGCCCAGTGTTGATCCCGCTCTGGGAGAACTGGGTGTGGTTGAACAGGTTGTAGAACTCGAAACGCAGTTCCAAGTGCGTAGACTCGGTGATCGCGGTGGACTTGTAGAAGCCCCAATCGAAATTGGCGATTCCCGGCCCGCGCAGGAGGTTGCGTCCCGCGTTGCCTTGCGTCCCAAACGCCGAGCGCGTAAAGGAGTTGGGATTGAACCAGTAGTGATCGCGCGCCGTGGTGTTGCTGGCGCTCGTCGTGGTGTTCACGATCGAGGAGTTATGCGGATCGACGTACTGGGGCGAACCGTTGATGTCGGGAACGTCCCAGGTGGCGGTCCAGTTCGTGCCGCTGTATGTCAGCGACCGGTAGCTGTAATCCCCCACGTCCAGCGCGAAGCCCGACTGGAAGACCGTCACGCCGCTCATCCGCCAGCCCTCGAAAAAGCGCTTGGCCACCGCGTTGTCGAAGTGATGGATAGGTGGAATGTCGTAGGTGTAGCTGACCACGAAACGGTGGCGAGCGTCGAAGGAGGACGGCCCGTAGTCGTGCAGGGTCTGGTTGAAGGGATCGGTGGCGCGCTGGTAGATGCTTCCCCAGCCGCCGAATCCCGTGTCCTCAAACCCCGAGCCGTTGTCCATGGCATGCGCCCAGGTGTAATTGACGTTGAGCGCCAGCCCATGCGACATGTGCTTGTCAAAAACCACCTGCAAAGCGTTGTAGTTGGAAATGCCGGTGGTCTGGTTGTTGGCGATTCCCCAGAAACTGCTGGTGTCGAAGGGGAAGTTCTGGGGGTAGTAAATCATCTGGTAGTAGCTGCCCGCGGTCGTTCCGCAGCCTGCTTCATCACCCACTCCGGCCAGGCAGCCGGCCGCGTTGCTCCCCGGGTTGAGGTCGCGGAGAATCTGCAGGTGGCGTCCCAGGGCCCCCACGTAAGCGACCGACATGATGCTGTTGGTGGAGAGCTGCCGCTGCACGGTCACGTTGAAGTTCTGCGCGTACGGAACCGTCAGGTTCGGGTCGGTTACGTACACGTACATGGGCAGATAGGAGCTGAAGTCCACGTTGGAAGCCGGGCTGGGATTGGCGGGGAACTTGTTCGCGTAGGTCCCGCCGCCCGCAATGTCCGTCCAGGGGTCGCCGAAGCTGGGGCTTAAAGCATTCGACGATGTGCTGTAGTCGGTCACACCGGCCGAGTCAACCCCGAACGGAGGGCTCCCCAGGTACTGCAGGGTCTGTTCCTCCAGCGTGCGGTTGAAGTAGATGCCGTAACCGCCGCGCACCGACCACTTGCCGGACGAACCGGGGCTCCAGGCGAAGCCGAAGCGCGGGCCGAAATGGTCGTACTTGGTGGTACCCGCCGCGTTCACTCCCGGGTCCCCCTGAAAGACGTAACCGGTGGGGGCGTTGGGATAGATCGTGGAGGTCTGGCCCGGACGGATGGCCGTCATGGCGTGGTTGTCGTGGTAGATATCGTCCAGCGGGGTGTCAATCTGGTACCCGGTGCCCCAGGTCAGGGTCAGGTTTGGACGGATCTTCCACTGATCCTGGAAGTTCAGGTAGTACTCCTGAGCACGGGCATCAATGATGTCGCCGGTGGCCTGGGCGTAGCTGTCCGGAATGCCCAGCAGGTAATCCGCCCCGGGATCCCCGGTCGAGTAGATGCCGGTGCCGCCATAGGAATACGACCCGCTCAGGCGGGCGCCGAAGGGGTTGTAAACCTGGAAGCGGCGCATGTTGAATCCCGCCTTGAACGTGTGCTTGCCCGCGATCTTGGTGAAGTTGTCATCGAGCTGGCGGGTTTGGTCAATGCGCGGCTGGGGACCGTTGTTCGAGAACCCTAGCGTGAAGTACCCGGTCACACTGATCACGGGATAACTGGCACCCGCATCGGTCTGAGGGGTAATCCCCGTGAAACCCACCGAACTCGGCAGGACGGGATCGACCGGCTCCACCGCATCGTAGTGAAAGCGCGAGTACCCGATGCGGAACTCGTTGAAGGTGGTGCCGTTGAAGGTGTGGTTCCAGGTGTAGGAGAAGGTGTTCAGGTGCCGCTGGTCCTGCTCCTGAAATCCCGGCAGATTGGCGCCGGTGAAGGGCAGGTCGCTGATCGTAGGATGCTTCTCGTACATCCAGGAGCCCCACATGGTGTCCTTGTCGGTCAGGTTGTAGTCAACCCGCGACATGAACTGATCCGCTTTGTTGGTGTTCACCGGGTTGAACTGGTACTCGGTGCCGGAGTTGGGAAGGGGCACGAACTTGGTCATCAGGTCGACGGCCAGGGAGTTGAAGTCTGCTGTGGGGATGTTCCCCGTAGGGAAAATCGTCGAGTAGGGGGTTCCCGCCGGATAGACCGTGCCGTCTTCGCCGGTGAGCGCAAACGGGGAAAGGGTATCGGAGGCGGCTACGTCGGGGAAAGCACCGTTGCGCTGGTCCTGCGTGAAGACGGTGGTATTCCCGCCGCTGCCCGGGGCACGGTTGCGCGTGCCCTGGTAGGAGAAGAAGAAGAACGCCTTGTCCTTCTTGATCGGCCCTCCGACCGTGCCACCGAAAATGTGCTGGTGGAAGACGGCTGGGCTGGGCTGGAAGAAGTTGCGGGCGTTCAAGCTCGTGTCGCGGTAGAACTCGAAGCCGCTGCCGTGAAACGCGTTGCCGCCCGACTTGGTAACCGCGTTCATGATCACCCCGGAGTTGCGCCCGTATTCGGGGTTGATGGTGTTGGTGATCATTTTCACTTCCGCGATCGAATCGGGGCTGGGAATAAATACCGCTTGGTTGAGCGGCAGGTCGTTGGTGTCAATGCCGTTCAGCAAAAAGCTGTTCTGTGAGGGCTGGCTGCCGTTGCTGGCGTAGTTGCCGCCAATGCGGTTCGACTGCGCCACCACGCCCGGCAGCGTCTGCTGCAATTGCACCCAGTTGCGTCCCACCAGCGGCAGGTCCACAATCTGCGAACTGGTGAGCGTCGCACCCAGCTGGATGCTGGTCTTTTCCACCTGCACCGGCGCTGCTTCAACAGTCACTGTCTGGGTCACAGCACCCAGTTCCATAGTGATGTTCTGCACGTAAATTTGGGTGACGAACAGGCGCACGCCCGTCGCCTGGAAAAGCTTGAAGCCCGTCTTTTCGCACTTCAGGTTGTAGGTGGCCGGGGCGGGCAGTTGGGCAAACTCATAACTGCCGTCCGTGGCCGTATCCACCTTCGTGGCAATGCCGGTCTCCGTGTTGATCGCGGTCACCGTGGCCCCGGCGACCATCGCGCCCGATGGATCAGTGACCACCCCGCGAATACGCCCGTAAACTTCAATGGCGCTCGCGGTGCTGGCCCCGATCCACGCAAACACGAAGAGAAATAGCGTAACCTTCAGCCAATGGCTGTTGCGCATACATCCTCCTCAGAGAGTTAGCTACCTGGGGTAATTGGTTTCTTACCGCGCCCCTGCATAGGGAGGCACGGGGTCGAGCCTGATTCCTGAAGTAAAAACCCTCGAACAGCCACTCTTCGAAGAAGAGACAAACCGAGCAGAGTGACCCGCGCTCGGCCTGACATGATGCGTGGCGATATGAACAGGTGCGAACAGCGTATAATTGCCGGTTCCTTGCTTTTGGGCGCAAGGCGCAGCCATTTGATAAATTTGCTCTTCCTGGCTTTTTGTTAACTGTTCCTGCATCTTTCCACTATAAGAACGATAAACACACACCTAGATTTGTCACATTGGATGAGCAATCTAGCTTCCAAATCACCGTAGACGCATTAAACCATTGATAACCCAGGTTTTGGGAAATGCTGCGCCATCCGGACCGCTGTCATGCATTACCAATTTCCATAATAGAAATGCTAAATGTTATAGAGCCGTGGCAAACGACCCATTATCTTGGCGCAATGTCACACTAAAGGGCTAGCACGCCGGTTGTTCCGGCGCGCCGGTATCTCACTGTTGTATGAATTTTCTACGAGAATCGGCGCCTAGAGGACGTGGTCCCTAAAGAGTGGCAGGCTTGAGCGTCCAGGTTTGCAGCTTGGCGAGGCTAATTACGTTGGGAGCGTGGAATCCCGCGGGGAAAATGCCCCAGTTCCAGGTAGCGGGCGAATCCTCCGCGACGTGCCGGGCCGTAGCCAGTTGGGCAACCGGCAGGTGTACGGTGGTGGGCCGGGCAGCGTTGTTCAACAGGCTGCTGACCACCTGCGCCAAGCCGCAGAGGTAGCTCTCCGGGGGCACCGCCTGGCTGCCCAGCCAGATTGCGCCCGGAATGCGCTTGTACTGCCGCAGGAAGCCCGCCGCCTCCCGCACGGCGCGAGAGAAGAGCTCCCAGGGGGCATCGTAGGGTTTGTCGAGTGCCGGCGCCGCTGAATCCGGCCCGTCGGGGATGCCGTCGAGCAGGATCGGCTGCTGCGAAGCTTGGTGCACGACGTTGGAGACGAAAGCGTTGAGCAGGTAAAAAACCTCTGCCGGCGCGAGCGTAAAGCCCTGGCCGTGGTAGATATCCACCTGCGGCGCCACCTGCGCAGCGATGGCCCCCAACTGTTCCTGGGGATAGACATGGCGCTGCGCGCGGTCGGCCAGCAGGCCCAGCGCCTGCGAAGCGGTGACGAACTCGGCGCGTGGGAACGATTTGATGTAGGTGACCAATCCCTGGAAGTACTGGAAGGCCTGCTCGCTGGCCTGCGGGCTTTTGAGGGGCGGCTGCTTCCAATCGTCGCGGGCGGGCTGGGCGCCGCGGGCGAAGTTCACCTCGTCCCAGGTCTGCGCCTCCACAAATTCGCAGGGGCGGAACCAGAGGCTGGCCAGCCCGCCTCCCCGGTGCGAGCTGAGGCGCAAGAAAGAATCCTGGAAGTTGGCCTTGGCATCAGAGAGGTTCGACCAGTCGGGGTTGGGGCGCAGGTTGGCCCCTTCCCGGATGTTCATCAGGTTGGGCATGCCGCCGTAGCGGAAGGGCTTGCCGTCCAGGCTGAGCGGCCCGCCGCGCGCCAGGTAGATCTTGACGCCCCAGTCGCGCAGGGCGGGGTAAGCCTGCGGCGCCCACGCCTCGCCGGGGTGGCCGTAACAGACGGGCGTCTGCCCGAAAACCCGCCGCACCGTGTCGTAACCGCGCCGCTCCCGCCGGTCGAACTCCTCGCTTCCTGCCTGCCAGTCGAGCAACGACTCGAATTCCGTCACCGTCGGGTGCTGGCTGGCGGTCGAGGAGCAGTAGGCGATCTCGTGCGCTGACAGCGCCCCAATCACGTCGCGGCGGCCGCGCCGGTCGAGTTGGTGAGCTTTCTCCCCGGCCACCTGAAAGGTGGCGCGGATTCCCTGCTGGTTCAGGAAGGCGGCCAGGCGCTTGAGCGCGTCGTCGCTGGCGGGCTGCACGTAATCGTCGGCCTGAAACCACAGAACCACGGGCACCTTGCTCTGCGGCGCAAGCGGCAGCGCGTCGTCGGAGTGACGGCGCGAAAACAACTGCGCCGGGCCCGCCGCCAACAGCGGCAGCGCAGCCAGAAAATCCCGGCGCGTGCATGAGCCAGCGGAGTTATGCTTCTTCCGATCCACTCCCGTCCATTCCTCCTTCGCCCATCGGGCCGCAGACCCTCACGGCGCCCGGCCGGCGGGCCGCTAAGCGGCCGCTTCATCTATGATGCATTTCAGCGTCTCCTCGACCTCCCCCGCCACCGCTTCCAGCCCGTGGGCCTGGAACAGGGCGATCAGGACGCTGGGCCGCAGGGTGGCCAGCGTCGTCTTGTCCCCTTCCCGGTAAAGAGAAATCCGGCAGGGGAGCGCGGTCGAGATCTCGGCGCTGCGCTCCAACACCTTCTTCGCCTGCTGGGGATTGCAAACCTCCACCACCAGGCACTCGCGGTCGAAGGCCACGCCCTTTTCGTTCAGCTTGGCCTTCAGGTCGTGGACTCCCAGCACGCCGAACTTGTGCCGGGCGCAGGCGGCTTCCAAGTCGCGCGCCACCTCCGCCACCGGCTTCGAGCACGATACGCGGTAAAGCATCTTGCCCCCTTTCTGGTCCCCGCGCGGCGTGCGGGATAATCCCCCTCGAAATGAAAAAGCCACAGCGGCCGAGCGTTTCAGCCGCTGTGGCTTGAAGTATATTGCGTTCCAGGCCTCGTTACTGGGCCTTTTCGACGACGCGCCAGCGCGGCGTAGGCACCTGCCACAGCAGGTTCGAATCCGCCGCGTTGTGCGGGTAGTACTGGCTGGAGTGCATCCCCGCCGGTTCCAGCGTCAAGTCCACT
>JBJKQV010000110.1:0-5381 GCA_046704985.1 Terriglobia bacterium | reverse complement strand
CGGTAGAAGGCCCTTACCGCGACACGCAGCCGCGCGCCTACTGGATCTCCGCCGAGGATGGCACCATCCAGCGCTGGGCGAGTAAATTCAACGGCTCCATCGGCAGCTACGCCGTCGCCTCCGACGGCTCGCTGGTCGCCGCGGGACGGCTGGGAACCGAGGTGCAGGTCTATTCCCAGGCCTCGCCCGACGGCGCCTTCAGCAAGGACGCGGGCTGGGACGGTACCTACGGAAATATCTCCGCCGCCGCCCACTCCCCGCGCCTGGCCTTCGTTTACTCGACACTCCAGAAACCCAACGAGGTCTACATCGCCGACAGCCCGCAGGATCTGGCCCACGCGCGGCCCATCACCGACTTCAACCGCCTCTTCACCGAGCGCGCCTTGCCGCGCGGCAAGACCTTCCGCTGGACCGCCGACGACGGCACGCCCATCGAGGGCATGCTGATCTATCCTCCCGGGAAGTTCGACGCCCGCCACCTGCCCATGTTCACCTTCATCCACGGCGGGCCTGAAGACGCCGACGGCAACCACTTTGAGGCCGATTGGTACCAGTGGGCGGCGCTCGCCGCGACTCACGGCTGGTTGGTCTTTGAGCCCAACTACCGCGGCTCCACCGGCTACGGTGACGCCTTCACGCTGGGCATCGTGCCCCACATCGTTTCCCGCCCCGGCAAGGACATCCTGGAAGGCGTGGACGCGCTGGTCAAAGCCGGCATCGCCGACCCCGACCACCTCACCATCGGCGGGTACAGCTACGGCGGCTACATGACCAACTGGCTGATTACCCAAACCACCCGCTTCAAGGCCGCGGTCACCGGCGCGGGCGCCATCGAGCACGCCGTGAACTGGGGCAACGACGACATGGCCATCGACGACGCCTACTTCCTGGGCGGAAACCCCTGGGACGCCGAGGCCAATTACAACCGCGAGGCCGCCTTCTGGCAGATGAACAAGGTCACCACCCCCACCCACATGGTGGCCGGCGGCGACGACATCCGCGTCTACGTGGGCGAGGATTACGCCCTCGACCGCGCCTTGTTCACCCTGCACATTCCCAGCGCTTTGCTCATCTTCCCCGGCGAGGGGCATTCGCTCGGCAAGAACCCCTGGCACGGCAAAATCAAGGTGCGGGAAGAATTGAAGTGGCTGCAGAAGTACGGAATGAAGTAGGGGAAATCGACGTTCAGTAGGTCGGCGCATCGGGGAGCCCATTGGGCTCCCCTTGCGCCACAGCGCCAAGCCTTCCGGGGCCGTCTGCGTTTTGGCCGGGGCGAGACCCCTCCCGGCCCCCCTCTCCCCCGTGCCCACCAGGTTACGTCCCTAAGCTGTTTGCGAAGATTCTACCCATCGCCGTGTAAACGCTTCAGGGCTACCCCCGCCTGGCCGGCCTTATTGGCTTGGATTTTCAGCCAGTTACAGGAAAGACAAGTTTGGCCGCCCGCGTGCTTTTCAAAGGCAAGAAGTCAGGTAAAAGGAACCAAGCTAGGTACCCGCGGAGGCCAATTTGGGGGTACCGGAAGAGCAGCAAACCCGCCTGAACGGGCGTCTAGGCGGGCCGAGCCGAACTTCAGATCTCGACCACTTTTCCCTCCTGCCATGAGCCACCGGGGGGACGGCGAAAGCCGTCCCCCTCCCACCTCATTTTTGTGCCGGGTTTCAGTACCGCGGTGCGCGGCAAGCCAGGGCGCGAGTGGCGCCGGCGGTTTGCGAAGAGACGTGCACCATGGCGACCTGCGGCTGGGGTTGCTCGACGCCGTTGACCAGCGCGCCATGGTCCTCGCGGAAGAACGTTAGCTTGGCGCGCGGCGAGTCGAAGTCAATGGTGATCATGTCGCCCAGGCCGATCTGGTCGGTGGCCAGGAGGTTGGAAAGCGGAAAGACCAGGTGGCGCTCGATGGCGCGCTTCAGGTGGCGGGCGCCGTAGTGGACGTCGGTGCCCTCGCTGAGCAGGAACTCGCGCGCCGGCGGGGTGCAGTTGAAAACGAACTGCCGGCCGCCCGCCGAGGAAGCGATAATGCGGTTCTGCACGTGCCCGAGCTCGATGTCGAGGATCTGCTCCAGGTGCGGGCGCTGCAGGGAGCGAAAGACGATGACCTTGTCCATGCGGTTCATGAACTCGGGCGAGAACTTGCGCCGCGCCGCATCCTGCGCGGCCAGATAGATCTTCCGGTCCAGCTCGTCGTCCTCCTCCTGCGTCGCGGCGGAGAATCCCAGCCCGCCCGACATCAGCCGGGTCATCTCCTGCGAGCCCAGGTTGGAGGTGAGAAAGATCATGGTGCGCGAGAAGTCCACGCGCCGGTTGTCGCCGAGGGTCAGCGTGCCCTTGTCGAGGATGCCCAGCAGGAGCTGCCAGAGGGCGTCGGAAGCCTTCTCGATTTCGTCAAAAAGCACCAGCGCCAGCTTCAGCCGGTCCGTGAAGTGCTCCTCGAGCACTTCCTGGGTGATGAGCGGCTGGGTCTCGCGGTGGCCGAGATAGCCCGGGGGCGAGCCGATGAGCTTGGCGATTTCGTGGCTGTGCTGGAACTCGCCGCAGTCCACGCGGATGACGCCGCGCGGGTTGCCGAAAAGCACCTCCGCCGCCGCCTCCACCAATCGCGTCTTGCCCGAGCCGGTGGGGCCCAGAAACAGCAGGTTCGCCAGCGGGCGGCCGGGCACCGCGAGCCCCGCCAGGTAAACCTGGTAGATGCGCGCCAGGCGCCGCACCGCGCGGTCCTGCCCCACCACCCGCATCCGCAACGCCGCCTCAAAATCCCGGACCTCCGGGCTGTTCCGTGTCGGGTCGAGCTCCGTTTGACGTCCGCTCATGGCACCCCTTCCCATTACTGATTTTTCAGGGAAAGCGATTTCCCTTTTCGCATCTGATTGAGCTTTACGTCCAAAGTCGTCCGCAACAGTTTGAGACCGGAAACCATCTGCGTTACAAGTTCCGGGTCACGCGCCAGCTCCAAAGCCGGGAGCGGCAAGTCGGCAAGGTCCCAATGCAGGCTGCGCACCGCCCCCAACAGCTTGCGCAGGTACTCGGCATCGCGCGCCAGCGGCTGCACCAGATCGCGCGACGTCTTCTCCCGCAGCCCCTTCCAATCCAAGCGCAGGAACGGATGGGCCGCCTGGACTTCCCTCACGACCTCTTCGGAAATGCGCGGGCGCGAGCCCAGACGAGCCAGGTGCATCTGACGCACACGACCGTCCTGGCGCACATTGTGCACCAAATAGTACGAATTCCCGCGCTTGCGGATGAACGCCAAAAGTTGTCAGCCCCAAGACCTTCAGCCCCGTAGTGTCAAATTGTCCACTACAAGACATTGAAAAGCAAGTAAATTATTTTCGTTGCCAGTATAAGATTTTCTTCTAGATGGCTTCTTAAGCAACCCTCCCAGCGGCGCTCCCCGGCTTCCCGGGCCCCGCGCTCCAAACCCGTGGCCGGGTTGACTTTTCCAGGCAATTCGAGGAGTCTGTGCCCTGCGGCGGCAGGCGTCGAGCGCGGTCCGTGAGGAGGAAACCATGCTGAGGCACATGGCCTGGAAGGATGTGGAGCTCGAGCAGCTCAACCCCAAGCTCCAGCGGCAACTGGTGGTGGGCGAAAAGGTGATGTTGGCGCGCGTTCTCATCCAGAAGGGTTTCGTGGTTCCCGAGCACAGCCACCCCAACGAGCAGGTCACCTACATCCTGGAAGGCGCGCTGAAGTTCTGGATCGACGGCAAGGAGATTGTGGTGCACGCGGGCGAGGTGCTGACCATTCCTCCCCGGATGCCGCACAAGGCGGAGGCGCTGGAGGACACGGTGGATCTGGACATTTTTTACCCGCCGCGCGCCGACTGGCTCAACAAGTCCGACCAGTATTTGCGCGGCTGAGGCGGCGCTCGGGGGCCCAAGACCCTGTGCTATAATTTGCCGAGACTCGAAATCGTTCTCTCTCGCTCAGCCCGCGCCCCTGCGGGGAAGACTGCGGGCGGAAAGGCCACATGCCTATTGACTACTTCGAGAAGGTTTGGCACAACGGGAAGTTCATACCCTGGAAAGAGGCGACGATCCACGTTGCCTCTCACGTGATCAGCTACGCCTCCTGCCTGTTCGAGGGCATCCGCTGCTACGAGACGCCGCGCGGGCCGGCCATCTTCCGCCTGCCCGAGCACGTGGACCGCTTCGTGAACTCCTGCAAGGTCTACCGCATGGAGCTGGAATACACGCGCCCGCAGCTCGAGCAAGCGATGGCCGAGCTGGTGCGCGTGAACCAGGTGAAGAGCTGCTACCTGCGCCCCCTGGCTTTCCGCGGCTACGACGGGCTGAGCGTCAACCCGCTAAAGAATCCCGTGGAGGTCTACCTGCTCGCCTGGCGCTGGGGCCGCTACCTGGGCGAGGAGGCGCTGAAGAACGGCGTCGACGTCTGCATCAGCTCCTGGCAGCGCCTCGCTCCCAACACTCTGCCCGGTATGGCCAAGGCGGCGTCCAATTACATGAACGCCCAGCTCATCAAGACCGAGGCGCTCACCAACGGCTACGTGGAAGGCATCGCGCTCGACGCCCAGGGCCACCTGAGCGAGGGCAGCGGCGAAAACCTCTTCCTGGTGCACGGCGGGCAATTGCTCACCCCCGAGCTGTCGTCTTCGGTGTTGCCCGGCATCACCCGCCATTCGGTGATGACCCTGGCGCGCGAGATGGGCTACGAGGTGATAGAGCGGGCCCTGCCGCGCGAGATGATCTACCTGGCCGACGAGGCCTTTTTCTGCGGCACGGCGGCGGAAATTACCCCCGTGCGCTCCGTGGACCGCATCCCGGTGGGAAAGGGCAAGGCCGGGCCCATCACCCTTAAGCTCCAGGAGCACTACCTGGGCATCGTCACCGGCCGCATCGAGGACACGCACGGCTGGCTGACTTACTGCGATCAGACGGTGGCCGCGCGCCGTTAGCGCCGCGTCCTGAAACCGGTCGCCGAGGGCTCTGTAGCGCCGGTCCCTGCCTGCGGCAGGCAGGAGCGACCGGCCGCCGGTCGCCGCTCATAGAGCGGCGCTACAGCAAGAAACTGCGTGGTTTGTAGCGCTGGGCCCGCCTGACGGCGGTCTGGCTTTAGCCCAGCATCGCAGACCCGCTGCCCTAATGGACAGCGCTACGGAAGGGCATATGGACGAAACCGACCGCGCCACGCTGACTCGTCTGTTGAGCGAGGGCACGCGCGCCCTGGAAGAGGCGGCCGCGGGCATCGGGGAGCCGCAAGCGTCGCGTCCCGGCCCGCAGGGCGGCTGGAGCGTGGCCGAGATCGTCGAGCACGTGGCGGTGTCCGAGGAGCAGATGCATCACCTGCTCACCCAACGCTTTCGCGAGGCGGCGGAGCCTGCCGCCGACCCCGAGCGCGAAAAGCGCCTTCTCTCCCTGGTGCTGGAC
>JBJKQV010000109.1:0-9243 GCA_046704985.1 Terriglobia bacterium | reverse complement strand
TCCTGGAGGGCACGCTCCCACTGCTGCTCGGCCTCGTGCATCTTGCCCATGCTCAGGTAGACGCGCCCCAGGTGCTCGCGGATGGTCGGGTCGTCGGTGATCAGGCGCACCGCCTTCTCCAGGTTTTCGGCCGCCAAATCCAGGCGGTTGAGCTTGTAGTAGGCCCAACCCAGGCTGTCGAGGTAGGCGCCGTTGTTGGGGTCGGTTTGCAGCGCGGTCTTGATGTACTTCACGGACTGTTCCAGGCGCACGCCGCGGTCGGCCAGCATGTAACCGAGGTAGTTCGCCGCCGCGCTGTTGAGCGGGTCGGCGGCCAGGACCTTCTTGAACGCCTGCTCGGCGAGGTCGTATTTCTTCTCGCGCTCGTAGATGGAGCCGAGCATGAACTGCACGCGCACCTGGTCCTGGGGGTTGGGAGAGAGCGCCAGGGCTTTTTCGGCGGCCGCCTGGGCCTCCGGGTAGCGCTTGGCTTGCGAATAGACCTGGGCGATGACCAGCTCCACGTCGCGGTCACCGGGGGTGCCGTTGAGCAGGGAGCGCAGCTGGTGCACGGCTTCATTGACGTGCCCCTGCTCGCCCAGCAGCGAAGCGCGCAGCATCAGCAGCGAGCTGTCCTTGGGATATTTCTTGACCGCCGCGTCGGCGCGCTCGAGCGCCTGCTGGGGACGGTGCGCCAGGCGCAGGGTTTCGACGATCAGCCCCTCGGCGCGCGGCGCCTGGTCGGGCCCCAGCTTCAGAATGCGCTGGAAAGTCTCCAAGGCCAGGTCGTACTTCTCCTGCGAACGGTAGATGAGCCCCAAGCGCTCCAGGAAGATGGCGCGGTTGTTGGCCTGGCCGGGCGAGTAGTGGCCGTCGGGTTGTTCGGAGTCCTTGAGCAACTGCTGCACCAGGGCGATGGCCTGAGCTTCGTTGCCCACCGCGTCCTCCAGCAGGGCCTGCTGGTAAGGGACTTCGGCGTTGTCGGGCATCAAATCGTGGGCCTTGGCCAGCTCCTTGCGGGCTTCGTCAAACTGCCCCACGTCGCGGTCGAGCTTTCCCAGGTGGAGATAGGTGGAACCGTCCTGCGGGTCAAGGGCCAGAATCTTTTTCAACTGCTCGCGCGCCTGGTCGGATTTGCCGGCGGAGACCAGCACGTCGGCGTAAGAGCGGCGCAGGTCCTCGTTGTCGGGTTCCAGGCTGAGCGCCTTTTCGAAGGTGGCGATGGCCTGATCGTTCTGGCCGGCCTGGCCGTAAGCGTAGCCGAGCATGCCCAGCAGCGGCGCGCCCATCTCGTCGGCAGGAAACTGGGTGAGCACGGCGATGGCCTGGTCATACTGGCCCTGGTCCACGTAAAGCTGCGCCAGGCTGACCAGGGCGTTGCGCGAGTTGGGATGCGCGTCCAGAACCTTCTTGAAGGTGGCGGCGGCCAGGTCGTCCTGGTTGTTGAGCTTGTAGAGCCGCCCGAGCACGATGGCCGAGTCGGTATCGGAAGGGTCCAGCTCGGTCACGGTCTGAAACTGATGAATGGCTTTGGCCAGGCTCTCTTTGGCCGCCTGGTCGGGCTGCGACTGGCCCAGGCTGCGCAGGTAGATGTTGCCCAGCAGCTTGTGGGCCTGCACGTCCTTGGGGTTGACCTTCAGGACGCCCTGCACTTCCTGGATGGCGTCGCCCACCCGGCTGACGCGCCAGTAAAGCTCCGCCAGCTCCACGCGCAGAAACAGCGACCCGGGGTCGGCGGCCATGGCCAGCTTGTATTCGGAGATGGCGCGCTGGATGAACTCGGGACGATTGTAGATACCCGCCAGCTCGCGATAGCGGCGCGCCAGCATGTAGTGGTAGTAGGCCTGAGCGTGGTCGGGAACCTGCGCCTTTGCGGCGGCCGCCGTCGCCGCCTGCTCGGTCCCCGCTGGTGGCGCGGCAGGAGCTTGCTGCGCGGCCAGGTACGCCTTTCCCCCCAACCACACCAAGATGACAGCCCCGAGAATCCTGCTGCTTCGATGCTTAGCCATGGATATCTGATCTCCGCCCGGTACGCTTCGGAAATTATCGCATACGCACCCACCCCTGTCAAAAACTCCGGAGCCGGCGCTCCTTGCTTGGATGCGCGCAAGGCCCCCCGCGGAGCGCCGAAAGCGCTCCGGACAGGAAAAAGGGCGGGTGAAACCGGACTTCTTAGCCGCAGTTGAGGGCCGATTTGCCCGGAAACTCCGCCGTCGCCCCCAGCTCCTCCTCGATGCGCAGCAGTTGGTTGTACTTGGCGATGCGATCGCTACGGCTGCCGGAGCCGGTCTTGATCATGCCGGTAGCCAGGCCGACGGTGAAGTCGGCGATGAAGGCGTCCTCGGTCTCTCCCGAGCGGTGCGAGACCACCGACGAGTAGCCGTTGCGGCGCGCCAGATCGATGGCCTCGATGGTTTCGGTCACCGTGCCGATCTGGTTGAGCTTGATGAGGATGGAATTGGCCACGCCCTCTTCGATGCCGCGCTCCAGGCGGTCGGTGTTGGTGACGAAGATGTCGTCGCCGACCAGTTGGATGCGGTCGCCCAGCTCGTCGGTAAGCTTCTTCCAGCCCTCCCAGTCGTCCTGCGCCAGGCCGTCCTCGATGCTGAGGATGGGGTACTGGTCCACCCAGTCGGCGTAGAGTTTGATCATCTCGTCGGAAGACTTCTGCGATTGGTCGGACTTGAAGAAGACGTATTTGCCGTCCTCATACATTTCGCTGGAGGCAGGGTCGAGGGAGAGGGCGATGTCGGTGCCGGGGGAGTAGCCCGCCGCCTCGATGGCTTCCAGAATCAGCTCGATGGCCTCGACGTTGGATTTCAGGGTGGGGGCGAAGCCGCCCTCGTCGCCCACGGTGGTCGAGTAGCCGCGGTCCTTCAGAACCCTCTTCAGGGTGTGGAAGGTCTCGACGCCCATGCGCAGCGCCTCGGCGAAGCTCTCCGCGCCCACGGGCATAATCATAAATTCCTGGAAGTCCACGTTGTTGTCGGCGTGTACGCCGCCGTTGAGGATGTTCATCATGGGCACGGGCAGGCGGCGGGCCGCCAGGCCGCCCAGGTAGCGGTACAGGGGCAGGCGCGCGGAGCGCGCCGCGGCGCGGCAGACGGCCATGGAAACCGCCAGGATGGCGTTGGCGCCCAGGTGACCCTTGTTGGGCGTGCCGTCAATCTGAATCATGCGCCGGTCGATTTCCGACTGCTCGAAAGCGTCGTGCCCGCCCAGCTCGCGCGCCAGCACCACGTTGATGTTGTCCACGGCCTGCAGCACCCCTTTGCCCTGATACCGTTTCTTGTCACCGTCGCGCAGCTCCACGGCCTCGTGCTCGCCCGTCGAGGCACCGGAAGGCACCGCGGCGCGCCCGAAGGCCCCGTCGCGCAGGTGCACGTCCGCTTCCACCGTCGGGTTTCCCCGCGAATCCAGAATCTGCCGCCCTACTATCAGATCAATCTCCGCCATGTCGTTCGCTCCTTTGAGTTTTATAAGAGGGAAATTCTATCAGATGTTGCAAATGGAGGCGTCTTTCTTGTGTGACCTGTTTCGCCTGACGGCGTTGGGCGCCGTTCCCACGTCGCTGTATCCCCCCAAGCAGCCATCTGGGGGGCGCGCGTCGGGGGCCGTCCAACGTCTGCCCGCCCTTCTGAGCGCGCGGGCCTTCATCTGGCCACAGGGGATCTACCTTCGAGTAACTTACTAGCATTATCTGTGTTGACTTCGTAGTGTTAAGGTATATTATTCGTGGGTATGGCCAAGATCACCCTGCAGGGCTTCAAGTGCGAGAGATGCGGGCACAAATGGCTGCCGCGACAGAACGCCGAGACGATGCCGAGAGTATGCCCCAGGTGCAAGAGTCCCTACTGGGACAGGCCCCGGCGCGAGAGACCCGCGACACAACGGAAGGGGGCCAGGTGAAGAGGAGGAAAGCACAAACGGGATCGCACGGGCGGCGAACCCTCTTTGACGCATATCCGAGCGCCGATTCAAACATGTACTGCAACCGCAGAGACCTCGCCAATGAGGCGGCAGTGGAGACGTTCTTTGTAAACCGGATGTTGGCCGATTTGGAGTATCGAGACAGTCAGGTGAAAACGAAGAGATCGATTTCCGAATTCACGGTGTCGCTCGGGGCTCGAAGTCGGTGAGGTACAAACCCGACTACGTCCTGACATACCGCAGCAAGCCACGTTGGGTCCTTGACGCCAAGAACCCTGACGAAGACCTGACAAGGTGGGTTCCGCAATGCAGTGGCTATTGCCTGAGGTTAAACCAGGCGTTTAGGCATGAAAACCCAGTGAGGTGGTTCGTGTTGACCAACGGGATCCAAACGCGGGTGTACGAGTGGGACCACGGTGAACCTCTTCTTACACTCGGGTTCGGTGAATTTAGTAGTGGAAACCCGAGCTACGAGCAACTGCGGAGACTGTTAGCAGCTGGCAGTATGGTGGAGGCCCCCGCAGGCGAATCGAATAAGTTTAGGTTTCAGAAGCCAAGCCCACAGCAAGCCAAAGCCCTGTTTGCACAGTGCCACCGGATCATCTGGAAGTCCGAAGGGCAGGGACGCACCGGTGCGTTCATGGAATTTACGAAGCTTATGTTTGTCAAGTTATGGTGCGACCGCCAACTGAGAGAATCCGAAGAGACAAAGGAATTACTGGAGAAAGATGGCATCGCGATGCTACCCCGCGATGCTGTCGCTTTCTCCACACACTGGATCGAGCGGGAAACGCTCACGCCAAGCCCGGTCAACGACATCTTGTTCAAAAGGCTGCGCGACGAGATCGAAGACAACATTGCAAAGAGAAAAAAGAAAAGGGTCTTCAATTCCGACGAGAAAATCGATATGCGACCCGACACGATAAAGGTGGTTGTGCAAAAGCTCCAGCACTGGGACATGTTTGGAATTGACGAGGACCTGAACGGCAGATTGTTCGAGGCGTTCTTAAGTGCCACCATGCGCGGCAAGGAGCTGGGCCAGTACTTTACACCCCGAAGCATAGTGAAGCTGGTCATAAAACTTGCAGACGTCAGGGTCACACGTCAGGAGGTCGAAAGAATCGTTGACGCGTGTTGTGGTACGGGTGGCTTCTTGATTGAGGTTCTAACAGAGATGCGAAACGCCGTGCGAAGCAACCACAGCCTTACGCGGGCGGAGAGGGAAAAACTGATTGAGAGAATCTGCGGCGAGTCGATTTACGGAATAGATTTCGGCAAAAACCCGCCAATCGCAAGGATAGCGCGCATCAACATGTACCTGCACGGAGATGGCGGAAGCCGAGTTTACTACGCTGATGCCCTCGATAAGAAGATGGAAGTCTCAGCCGCCGAAGAAGCCGAGGTTAGACACGATCAGGACGAGCTGCGGAGGGAGGTTCAGGGTGGGCTGAGATTTCGTTGCGCCGTCACGAACCCTCCGTTCTCCATGACGAAGGAAATGAAAAATGAAACTGAGGCAAGGATCCTGCGTCAGTATAAGCTGGCGGAGATTGCCGGCACATCAAGGCTGCGCAGCAGCCTACGCTCGAACGCCATGTTCATCGAGCGTTACCACGACCTTCTCGAAGAAGGGGGCCGGTTGCTGACTGTCATCGACGACAGTCTCCTGGCGGGAGACGATTTCTCGTTCGTTCGCGATTACATACGTGAGGCATTCGTTCTCCGCGGTGTCATTTCGCTTCCGGGAGACGCCTTCCAGCGATCCGGTGCGCGCGCAAAAACTTCAGTTCTCTATCTGACAAAGCGCCGCAAGGGAGAGATCGGTCAGCCCGATATATTTGTATACGAGTGTCGTCACGTGGGTTTGGACGACGTGGTACTTCGAACTCGACCCAGCGTCGCAGAAAGGAAGCGAGAACTTGCGGTTGCGGAGATTTACGAGGTTGGCGCAGCATTTAGGAGTTATCTCAGCGGCAGCGAGGGGCCCTGGCTTGTGCCAGCGGAGAGGCTCGGCGGACGTCTGGACGCCAAATTTCTGAGGCCGTGGAGGGCATCAGAGCTTGAGCCAGCTTGGAGGCGCTCTAAGGCGACCGCGGACCTTTTGGAGAGCCTGGTTGACCCGGTGTGGGAGCCCGTGGCGCTTGTGCCGGACCGGGAATATTCCTTCCTTCGCATCACGTACGCGGGGCGGGCGGAGCCTGGCGAAAAAAGTCTGGGCAGGGAGGTCGGGTATGCCCAGATTGCCACTGCGAGGGCCGGTGACATTGTCGTTAGCAACATCAGCGCGGTGTACCGCGCGATATGCGTCCTGCCTCCTGAAGGCGAAGCTTGGTTAATTTCGAAGGAGTTCACCATCCTAAGGCCCAAGAAGCAAGCCAAGGTTGATACAACCTACCTCTGGGCTGTCCTTAGGTCGGCGGCGGTCGTGGCCGAGTGGCTTTCGGGCGCGACCGGCGTTGGACGACACCGCGTCGACTGGGACATCCTGCGCGGGCAACGCGTGCCCCTTCTTCCCCCGCCGGAACAGAGGAAAATAGGCTCCAAATACCGTAAAGCCCAAGAGCTTGAGAGCGCGATCAGGGGGTTGCAGGCAGAAGCGCAGGCGGGTCTCTCCCCGCTGGAGCTCGAGGGAGAGGTGGCAAGGGACCGCCTAGAGCGCGCAAAGCCCCCTAAGTGAACCCGGCTGCATCGCCTCGTTCTGCGCGCGAAAGGGTTTTGTTCAGGGTTCGGGGCCAGGACCTGGGGGTTCGGGGGTTCTGCTGCTGCCTACTGCCTACCGCCTACTGCCTACTGCTTTACTCGGGTTCCTCGAAGAGCCTCTGCTCGGGGACCACCACCACGATGCCGTCTTCGGTGACGTGATACTTCTTGCGGTCGGCTTCCAGGTCGTAGCCAATTTCGGTGTGTTCGGGGAGGTGGATGTGGCGGTCGATGATGGCGCGGCGGATGCGTGAGTAGCGGCCCACGTTGACGTGCGAAAAGAGGATGGAGTTCTCGATTTCGGTGTAGCTGTTGACGCGCACGTCGGGGGAGAGGATGGAGTTGATCACCCGCCCGCCGGAGACAATGGCCCCGGCGGAGACCATGGAGTCGAGCGCGATGCCCATGCGCCGGCCCTCCTGGGCAAAGACGAATTTGGCGGGGGGATACTGCCGCTGGTAGGTGCGGATGGGCCAGTCGTGGTCGTAAAGGTTGAAGACCGGGGAGACGGAGACCAGGTCCATGTTGGCGTCGTAGTAGGCCTCGATGGTGCCGATGTCGCGCCAGTACTTGGCCTCTTTGCGGTTCTCATCGATGAAGTTGTAGGCGTAAACCTTGCGCCCGCGATCGAGGAGCTTGGGAACGATGTCGCGGCCGAAGTCGTGCCCCGAGGAGCCTTGCTCGGCGTCGCCGGTCAGGCATTCGATCAGCAGGTCGCGGTTGAAGACGTAGATGCCCATCGAGACGTGGCACTTGTCGGGGTTGTGGGGCGAGGGCTTGGGGTTGGGCGGCTTCTCTTCCCAGCCGATGATGCGGTCCTGGGCGTCCAGCTCCACAATGCCGAAGCGCGAGGCCTCCGCGCGGTCGAACTCGATGGTGCCGATGGTGACGTCGGCGCCCGAATCCTCGTGCTGCTGGAGCATCAACCGGTAGTTCATCTTGTAGACGTGGTCGCCGGAGAGAATCAGCACCTGCCGGGCGGGCTCGCTGCCGATCGAGTAGAGGTTCTGAAAGATGGCGTCGGCGGTGCCGCGGTACCAGTGCTCGCCCACGCGCATCATGGGCGGCAGGACCTGAATGTATTCCCCTAGCTCGCCGGGCAGCATCGTCCAGCCTTCGCGAATGTGGCGGTTGAGCGAAAGGGCTTTGTATTGGGTGAGGACGAAAATGCGCCGCAGGCCGGAGTTGATGCAGTTGGAAAGCGTCAGGTCAATGATGCGGTAGATGCCGCCGAAGGGCACGGCGGGCTTGGCGCGGTCGCGCGTCAGGGGATAGAGTCGCTCCCCCGCTCCCCCGGCCAGCAAGCATACCAATGTCTTCCCCGGCACTGCGCACATGCTCCTTGTGTGGTTTTCGTCCCTGCACGGGCTCCGGCCCGAAACCCCGACGGCCCGTGTTCCGAAGAAACCTTATTATACGCGCCCACCGCACGAGGCCAAGCTAAAATGCCGCGCCGTGTTGAATCCTCCCGGCTGCCCGCGGGCAAAGGCGCCGCGGTATGTTATATTGCCTTTCAAGACCAGGGATTCGAGGAACGTATGGGCGGCAAGGGGCTCCTAGCCCGTTACGCGATGACGGCCGAAAAGAGCCTGGGGCGGCGGTATGCCGAGCCCGCGCACCCGTACCGCAGCGCCTACGAGCGCGACCGCGACCGGGTGCTGCACTCGCGCGCCTTCCGCCGCCTGGAAGACAAGACCCAGGTCTTCACGCGGCGCTATTCCGACCATTTTCGCACTCGCCTGACCCACACCCTGGAGGTCGTCCAGATCAGCCGCACGGTGGCGCACGTACTGGGGCTGAACCCGGATCTGGTGGAGGCGCTGGCGCTGGTGCACGACATCGGCCACCCGCCCTTCGGCCACGCCGGCGAGCGGGTGCTCGACCGCCTGATGCGCGAGCATCGGGACCGCTTCGATCACAACCTGCACGCCCTGCGCATCGTCGAGAAGTTCGAGCAGAAATACGCGGAGTTCCCCGGCCTCAACCTCACCTTCGAGGTTCGCGAGGGCATCATCAAGCACTCGCGCGATTACGACGCCGCGCACTTCCCCGAGCTCCGCGAATACCTCCTGGAAGCGAAGCCGCCCCTGGAAGCACAGCTGATCGACCCCGTGGACGAAATCGCCTACGACTGTTCCGACCTCGACGACGGCTACGAGGCGAAGCTCCTCACCCTGCCGCTCATCCGCCGCCACGTGCCGCTCTTCGACCGCCTCTATCGCCCTCTGGAGCGGAAGTATCCCCGGGCTCTCGAAAAGCTGAAGTTCAACGAAACTCTCAAGCGTCTGATGAACACCCTGGTGACGGGCTTGATCGACCACACGCGCGGCGAAATCCGCCGCCGCTGCGTGCGCTCGGTCGACGGCGTGCGCGCCCAGTCGCGCCGGCTGGTTCGCAATTCGCCGCGGCTGGCGGAGCACTCGCGCGGCCTGAAGGAATTCCTCTTCGCCCACCTCTATTCCCACCGCGAGGTGCGCGCCGAGCGGGAAAAGATCGGGCGCACGATGGAAGGGCTTTTCCGCTTCTTCGTCGCCCACCCCAGAAGCCTGCCCGCTTCCTACTTTGCCCAGACCGCGCACGAGCCCGTGCACCGCGTGGTGTGCGACTACATCGCCGGCATGACCGACCGCTACG
>JBJKQV010000108.1:0-7862 GCA_046704985.1 Terriglobia bacterium | reverse complement strand
GCCTTCGCCTGAGAGGCTTCGGCGGCCAGGGCCGCCTTCGCTTGAGGAGCTTCGGCGGCCAGGGGGAGGGGTTCGCCCAGCCGGTCGGAGGAACTTTGCAGGCCCAGCAACGCGAGGCCGGGAAAGGCCTCCCAGGCGCTGCGCAGGCGCGTCCGCCAACTTTTGCGGCGCGGCCCGCCCACCCAGCTTTCCGCGTTATGAGTTCCACTCCTCCGAGCCACTCCGGCCAACTTACTTCCGTTCGCTTTCCGAAATCAAGCGCGGCAGACAGGTTTCACATCGCGGGCGCGAGCAGCTATAATCTCATTCCTGCGCGGAGGAGTGGATACGCGCAGGGGGACAGCGTCCCGCCGGAGACAAAGAGCATGTTTGCGCGCAAGATTCGTGTGGAGGTTTTGGAGCCCGGCGAGCCGCGGCCCTGCCCGTTGGGGTGGCTCGACAGCTTCGCGATGCGGAGCTTTACGGGCCGCTCGGCCTTCGACGAAACTCTGCCCGCCGCCGACGGGAAGCTGGAGGTGAGCCGGCGCGTGGACCTCGACGCGCTGCGCGCCGACATGGAAGACTGGCTGACGCGAAAGTTTGGCGGCGGCCGGCGTGTGAAGCTGCGCCTCGAGGAAAGCTAACAGGGAATTCGTCAAGGCACGCGCTTGAGCGTGCTACCAGCCCCCTCACCCACCACTCTGCGATCCCCCCTTTCCGTGCGGGAGAGGCCCCATTAAGGGAAGGGCGCACTTGGGCATGGTTCAAGGCGTGTCCTGGCCGCGCCTAGAGGGTCTTGATCACAATCATCACTTTGTCGTCGATGTGGGTTCCCTGGCGGGAGAAGCGGGTCACGTCTTCAGAGACGCTCTCGACAATTTCGGTCGCCTTCTTATCGGCGACCTCGGCGACCTTCTTGGCCAGGCGCTCGGAGCCATACTCGTCGCTGCGGACGTCCATGGCCTCGGTGATGCCGTCCGTACACAGGATGAGCAGGTCTCCGGATTGCAGTTGCAAGTGCCCGCGGTCGTAAGGCGCCTTCTCGAACAGTCCGATGACCATGCCGCCTTCGGTGAGGGTGATGGGGTCGCTCCCTTTGCGCACCACCAGGGGCGGAACGTGCCCGCAGTTGATGTAGTGGAGGACTTTGTGCTTGGTGTCGATGAGCCCGATGAAGAGGCTTAGATATTTTTCCGCGCGCGTTTCGTTCCACATCATGCGGTTCAGCGATTCGGCGATTTCATTCAGGGAGTGGAGGTGCAGCACCAGGGCGCGCAGGGTGGCTTGCAGGTTGGACATCACCATGGCGGAAGCGACGCCTTTGCCCTCCACGTCGGCGATGACCACCAGCAGGTTGCGGGGGCCCAGGGTGAGGAAGTCGTAGTAATCGCCGCCCACCGTGTAGCAGGGCTCGTTGAGCAGCGCGATGTCATACCCGTCGACGAGGGGGGTGGTTTGGGGCAGCAGGCTGCGCTGGATGCCCCGCGCCAGGGCCAACTCCTTCTCCATGCGCTCTTTTTCCAGGATCTGCTGGTGGAGCTGGGCGTTTTCGAGCGCCAGCGCCATGTGCCCGGATAGGGTGAGCAGAAAATCCGTGTCCTCGTCGGTGAACGGTCCCGCCTCGCGGTTGAGCAGTTGCAAGGCGGCGATGATTTTTCCCCCCTTGTTGCGGATGGGCAGGCAGAGGATGTTGCGCGTGCGGTAGCCGGTGCGCTTGTCGACCTCGGGGTTAAAGCGCGGGTCGGCGTAAGCGTCGGGGATGTTGACGATCTCGCCCGTCTGCGCCACGTGCCCGGCGATGCCCTTGCCCAGGGGCAGGCGGATTTCCTGCTTCTCCAAGCCGTGGGCGATCAGCGACCAGATCTCCGAGGCCGCTTCGTCCACCAGAAACAGCGTGCCGCGCTCCGCGCCCGCCTGCGTCTTGGCCACTTCCAGGATGCGCGAGAGCAGTTCGGCCAGATCGAGGGTGGAGCCCAGGGCCTTGCTGGCTTCAATCAGAATGCTGAGTTTGTCCAGCGCCTTGCGGCTGCCTTGCAGCAATTCCCAGTCGCGCAGGGCCAGGGTGAGCAGGCGCGCTTGCAGGCGGAAGATGGCCGTTTGCGGCTCCCCCGGAGCCTCTTCGCAGGCGATGAAGAGCACGCCCAGCTTCTCGGAATCGTGCGCGAGGGGATGGGCCACGGCAAAACCCAGGTGGTGTTTCTGCGCCCAGACGCCCAGTTCGTCGCGCGCCGCTTGCGGCCCGGCCAGCACCTGCGGTCGGCGCTCTTCCAGCGCCCGCCCCAGCACGTCGTGACCCAACGCGCGCTTGGCAAACTCCGCCGGCAGGCTGTGGCGGCCCGCCATGGCAGCGAGCTCCAGCGTCGAGGCGCCCTTCAGAAGCCAGACGCCCGTGGTGGCCACTTGGACGTTTTCCACCAAGTGGTTGGCCAGGGTCTGCATGATGCCTTTGGGGGTGGTTTCATGCGCCAGCTGGATGCTCAGCGCTTCGATTTCATCGGCCAGAGCATGGAAAGAAATTTCTTCTTTGTCGCGCGCCGCCGTTTTGGCGCCGCGCGCCCCCTTGGCAACGCTAGTCTTTTCCACCATTAAGCCGGGCCTCCCTGCTGGGGGCGAGTATATATGCCCGACCAGCAGAGTGCAACCCTTTCGGCCTGCGGTTTGCCGTTCCGCGCCGCAGGCGACCCGGCGCGCCGCGCGATGAGGCTTGGGAGTTGCGATGGGAGACCCCAAAAAGGAAGGAGGAAGTCGGTAACTCGGTTGCCCTAAGCGCTACCAGACTTCCCCAGGTAGTCATTCGTGTTGAGTTACTTGTTACGATGCGGGTGAGAAAGTGAGGGTTGCAAACCGGATGCGCGGTGGGCAATTTTTTTTCGCCCCGCGGCGGCGCGAAGGCGGCGCCGGAGGTGGGGCGTGTATTATAATGACCCCAGTTCGAACCGGCGGCGCGAGGCCCGGGGCGGGGCGCGGCCGGGCGTTGAAGGTCGGAGCCCCGGCGGAGAAACGGGAAAGGGCGGCGAAACGATGAGTTACGTGGTGACTCCTTTTGAGGTAGCGAATAAGGCCCTGGCGGAGCCTTTTCAGGTGAGGTTCGTGCATCTGCTCGCGGGCATCGCCACCCGCCACAGCGATACCATGGATGCGGTGTTTCTGGTCAACGGGCGGCGGGTGCTGGTGGGCATTTCCTGCGCCGCGCTGTCGGAGTTGCGGGAGCGCGAGCACGGGCCGTTGCGCGACCAGCAGTTGGCCGACCTCGCCGCGCTGTTCCTCCGCCACACGCTGGAGGAAGGCTACGACCCCACGCTCACGGAATTCTTTGTCGATGGTGAGCAACTGCGGGCCCTGGGCCGCGAATTGGGATATCTTTAGAGACGCGGCGGAAAGACGGGAACCCGGGGGCCCATTTTTCCTTTTCGAATTGCCGATGGACCCAAGGCGAGTGCGCTTATGTGCGGAATTGTAGCTTATGTCGGGCACCAGGAGGCCCGCGCGGTGCTCCTGGAAGGGCTCAAGCGGCTGGAGTACCGCGGGTACGACTCCGCCGGCATCGCCATCCTCAACCATCAGCCTTACCTGGCGCGCGCGGCGGGCAAGGTGGCGGTGCTCGAGCAGCGTGTGCGCGGCGACCAGCCGGCGGGCGTGGTGGGCATCGCTCACACCCGCTGGGCCACCCACGGCAAGCCCTCGGAAGCCAACGCCCACCCCCACACCGACTGCCGCGGCCAGATCTTTCTCGTGCACAACGGCATCATCGAGAATTTCCAGACGCTCAAGAATCTTCTTATCCAGGAAGGGCACACCTTCCGTTCGGAGACGGATACCGAGGTGCTCGCCCATCTGGTCGAGCACGGATACCAAGGGAACCTGGAGCAGGCGGTGCAAAAGGCGCTCCTGCAGGTGGAAGGGACGTTTGGCATCGCAGTTGTGCACGCCGGCCATCCCGATCAGATTATTGTGGCGCGGCGCGGCAGTCCCATTGTGCTGGGGGTGGGGCAGAACGAGACCCTGGCGGCTTCCGACGTGGCGGCGCTCGCCCAGCACACCGACCAGGTGGTTTACCTGGAGGACAACGAAGTGGCGCGCCTGGAGCGCGGCCGCTACGCGATCTCGACGCTGGAAAACCGCGCCGTCACCCGCGAGGCGACGCTGCTCGAGCCGGGCGCGGCGGAAGCGGAGCGCGGTGACTTCCCGCACTTCATGCTCAAGGAAATTTTCGAGCAGCCGGAGTCGGTCGAAAACGCCCTGCGAGGGCGGCTCCTGCACTCGGAGGCGGTTTCCAAGCTGGGCGGGCTGGAGGCGGTGCGCGACCGGCTACAGCAGGCGCGCCACCTGATCATCATCAGTTGCGGCACCAGCTACTACGCCGGGCTCTTTGCGCGCTACGTCTTCGAGGCGCTGACGGACCTGACGGTCGAGACGGAGCTGGCTTCGGAGTTCCGCTACCGCAAGCTCAACCTGCGCGAGGGGACGGTGGTGCTGGCGATCAGCCAGTCGGGCGAGACGGCCGACACCCTGGCGGCGCTGCGCGAGGCCAAGCGCAAGGGCGCCCTGGTGCTGGGCCTGGTGAACGTGGTGGGCAGCTCCAACGCCCGCGAGACCCACGCGGGCGTCTATTCCCACGCCGGCATCGAGGTGGGCGTGGCCTCCACCAAGTCCTTCACCTCGCAGTTGACCATCCTCACCCTGATGGCCCTACTGGTGGGCCGCGGCCGCGACCTCTCCTTTGAAGAAGGCGCCGCAATCCTGCGAGGCCTGGAGAAGGTCCCCGGCCAGATCCGCGAGATCCTCCAGCAGTCCGACTCCCTGCGCCAGCTGGCCGGCCGCTATTGCCAGGCCCGGCATTTTCTCTACATCGGCAGGAAGTACCACTACCCCATCGCCTTGGAAGGCGCGCTGAAGCTGAAGGAGATCGCTTACATCCACGCCGAAGGTTACGCGGCGGGAGAGATGAAGCACGGACCCATCGCTTTGATCGATCCGGATTTTCCCACCCTGGCGCTGGCGCCCCGCGACGGGTCTTACGAGAAGGTGCTTTCCAATATCCAGGAGATCCGCGCCCGCGACGGGCGCGTGATCGCCGTCACCACCGCCGGCTACGACGGCGGCATCGGCGATCTGGTGGACGATGTGATCGAAGTGCCCCGCAACCTGGAGATCCTTACCCCGCTGCTGACGGTCATTCCCTTGCAGTTGTTCGCCTACCACTGCGCGGTGCTGCGCGGCTGCGACGTCGACAAGCCCCGCAACCTCGCCAAGAGCGTCACCGTGGAGTAACCTCCGCACCGGCGCGAGCGTGCGCGGCGGAGCCAAAGCGCGCGCAACGGCGTGGACTCGCCATCGCAAATCCTGTAAGGTGGAGGCTCGCATTTTTCTAGGGGCAATCCTTCATGCGCAAAATCATTCTCGATTGCGATCCCGGACACGACGACGCGCTCGCCATCCTGCTGGCGCACGCCAACCCCAACATCGACCTGCGGGCGGTGACCACCGTGGCGGGGAACCAGACGCTCGCCAAGGTGACGCTCAACGCCCGGCGGGTGATGACCGTGGGGGGAATCCCCTCCACGCTGCTCGCCGCCGGAGCCGACCGCCCGTTGGTGCGCGAAGCGCACGTCGCCGAGGATATCCACGGCGCCTCGGGACTGGACGGCTACGATTTTCCCGAGCCCCAGGTCGACGTGGACCCGCGCCACGCCGTGGACCTGATCGTCGAGCTGCTGCACCGCGAGCCGGGCATCACCCTGGTGCCCACCGGGCCGCTCACCAACATCGCCCTGGTGCTGCGCCGCGACCCCACGGTGATTCCCAAGATCCAGGAAATCGTGCTCATGGGGGGCTCGTTCACGCGTGGCAACACCACTCCCGCCGCGGAATTCAACATCTGGCACGATGCGGAAGCGGCGGAGATTGTTTTCAGCTCCGGCGTGCCGCTCACCATGGTGGGTTTGGACCTCACGCATCAGGCGTTGGCCACTCCCGCCGTCACCGAGCGCCTGCGCGCTCTGAACAGCGAAATCGGGCGCATGGCGGTGGGGCTGATTCATTTTTTCGCTTCCACCTACCGCAACCGCTTCGGCTTCGAATCGCCGCCCGTGCACGACCCCTGCGCGGTGGCGCGGGTCATCGACCCCGGCATCATGGAGTGTGTGGCGGTGAATGTGGAAATCGAGACGCGCGGCGCCTGGACCTACGGCGCCACGGTCTGCGACTTCCACGGCGTTACCGGCCGCCCGGCTAACGCTCAGGTCGCGACCAAGTTGAACGTGGAAAAATTCTGGAACCTCATGCTCGACGCCCTGGCCACTTACGCCTGACGGCGCGCCGGGACAGGGAAGGAAACGGGAGACCCATGCTTACAAGACGCTCGACGCTGGCAGGATTACTGGTTGCGATTTCACTCCTTGCCCCGCCGCTCAAGGCGCAAACGAAGGCCGGGCCCAACGGCACGGCGCGGCTGCGCGCCGCCATCGCGCGCCTGGAGACGGCTTACGGCCGCCAGGACCTGAAAACCATCATGAGCATGTACACGCCGGACGCGCTTTTCCTCCCTGACGAAGGCGAAGCGGTGCGCGGCCCGCAGAACATCCGCAAGTACCTGGGCGCGGAAGTCGGCACGCGGCATTTTGAAAGGCAAGTGCTGGCTCTGGAAGTGGACGGCAACCTGGCGTACGAGGTCGCCAATCAGACGGTGACCATCCGCGAGCCCGGCCGCCCGCCCCGCATCCTCAAAGACAAGTACGTGCACATCTGGAAAAAACAGAAAGACGGTTCGTGGAAAATCGCCGTGGACATGTATAACTGGCGCGACAAGACGAGCCATTAGCTCCGGCGAGCCTGTTTTGACTTCCCGCGGTGTGGAAAGCGAGTACCATCTCCCCGGGTAGCGGCGGCTCTTGGTCCGCCGGACCCGGCTTGCGCGTGTCGAGGGAACTGAAAAGCCCAAGAGGCGCCGCGCACGGGGTCTTGCTAGCCTACCGGACTGGGGGTGCATTATCTCCTTCACCCCCAAACTCTTGCTGTTCACCTGTCCGTTGACTTCCCAAACCGACAGGAGTATTTTTGATAACACTTTGATGGGTATTAACAGGCGGCCCGACGTAAGGTCCCTCGCAGGAGTCGGGCATGAAGTTCTCGCCGACGTGCCTGGCGTTTTTCCTGGCTGCAACTCTGGCGGTCTTGGGGAGTAGTGCTTCCGCACAGAATCCGGTTCCTTTTCTGCAACAACCTCTGTTTCCCACCCGCGCCACGCCCGGCGGCCCGGACTTCACGCTCACGGTGGACGGCAGCGGCTTCGTCTCCGGTGCGACGGTCAAGTGGAACGGTGCGCCGCTCGAGACCACGTTCGTTTCCTCCGGACGCCTGACCGCGCTGGTGCCCGCTTCGCGCATCGCAACTGCCGGCCTGGCGACGGTGACGGTCAGCAACCCCTCGACGGCCGTGGCCTCGAACGCGCTGTATTTCAGTGTGGCGGCCCCCGAGCCCTCGTTGAGCTTTTACAGCGCCTTGGACTCGCCCGTGGCCGACGACCAGGGGCCCACGGCGGTGGTGGTGGGGGATTTCAACGCCGACGGCAAACTCGATCTGGCTGCGGCCAACCGCAACGGCAACACCGTGACGGTCTACCTCGGCCGGGGTGACGGCACCTTTAGCGCCGCGGGCTCACCGGGCACCGGCTCTACTCCCGTCGCGCTGGCGGTGGGTGACTTCAACGGCGACGGGAAAGCGGACCTCGCCGTCGCCAATTACTACAGCAACTTTCTGAGCGTCATGCTGGGCGAGGGCGATGGAACCTTCACGCCCGCCGCCTCGCCCCCCGCCGGTCAGGCCGCTGCGGCGCTGGCAGCCGGAGACTTTAACCGCGACGGCAAACTGGACTTGGCGGTGGC
>JBJKQV010000107.1:0-15601 GCA_046704985.1 Terriglobia bacterium | reverse complement strand
TTTGGGACCCGGCGGCCGCCCAGCCGCTGCGCGACCTGCGCACCCTGGCGAACCATGCCACCCCGGGGCTCTACCAGGAAATCGCGCCGGTGCTGGGGCCGCTGATGGACGGCGCGCAGCCCGACCGACTGCGCACCGAGGGCGCGCTCTATCTCTGGAAGCGTTTCCAGCCCGAGCTGATGCTGCTGCACCTGGTTGAGTACGACTATACCGCGCACCGCGCCGGTCCTTACGCGCCGGGGCCGCTGGCGGCGCTGGAGCGCACGGACGCCGAGCTCGTTCGCCTGCGCGCCGCCGCCCAGGAGCGCGGGGCGCGACTGGTGGTGCTTTCCGACCACGGGTTCATTCCCGTCGAGCGCGAGGCGGCGCCCCTCTGCCTGATGGCCGAGGAAGGTTTGTTCGGGGCGGGGAAGAACGGCGGGTGGGAATTGCGGCGCCTGGGCGCGGTACACGCCGGCGGGTCACTGGCGCTTTACTGGCTGGAGGCGCCGCCGGCCGAAGAGCGGCGGGCGCTCGAGCGCGCTCTCGCGCGGCTCCAGGATTCGGGCGCCCTGGGCGAGGTGGTGGACCGCGAGCGCCTGGAAGCCTTGGGCGCCGACCCGGACGCGGAGATGATTCTGGAAGCGGCGCCGGGTTTCTGTTTTTCCGGGCGGCTGGAAGGCCCGCTGATTCAGGACCCGTCTCCCGACCGCGGCACGCACGGGGGCCTGCCCGGGGGGCCGGGAATGGAAGGCTTTTTCGTAGCCGCCGGAGAGGGAATCGCGCCGGGCAAGAAGCTGCCGCGCACCACGCTCGCGCAGGTGGGCAGCACACTGTGGGCGTTGATGGGCCTGCCCGGTGAAACCCTGGCCGCCACCGAACCTCCTCTGGAGCTCGCCTGAGGGCGAGAAACCATCACTCCAACTTCCCGATGGCGCTACAATTTCCCTGATGTCTCCCGGCGAACTGATTCCCACGCCCGCTTCCATCGAAATGTACTTGCAGGCGCGTCCGCGCCTGGTGCGTTGGCGCGAGTGGCTGAGCGGGCGGCGCTACCGCATGGCGCGGCTGGGCGACCGGCCGCGGCCGCTGATCGTTATCGCCCATTCGGTGCGCGACGCGGCGCGGGCGCGCGAGCTGGCCTTGACGGTGGAGCGCGAGTGGTTAGTAGTCCCCGCCGCCTGCCGCCAGGTCTACGACGAGATCCTGTTCCGGGCGCCGGAGTTGGTGATCGTGCAACTGCGGCGCGCCAACGTCTGCGGGTGCCTGGGCCACCGGCACGTGGTGGTGAAGGAGGCTCCCTTCGCCGAGCGCCACGACGCGCTGGGCGGCGCCAGGGCGGGAGAGATGGACCTGGCTTTCGACCGCATCGCCACCTGGGCGGCGCTGCCGCTTTCGGAAACCGCCCTGGACGCAAGCTTCGAGGGGGGGAGCCGGCTGGAAGAGTTCCACGTGCGGCAGTTCCGCCTGCGCGCCCTGAGCGTGCTGCTGCACGAGATCAACCACCTGGTCTCGCCTAGCGAGCCGGAGTCTTCGGTGCGGGAGCGCAGCATGGCCTTCTACCGCGAGGCGCTGGCCGGCTACGTGGAGAGCACCGCCGGAACGATGTCGTTCACCATCGACCGCTCGTCGTCGCGCTTCGGGTAGGGCCGAGCGCCGGCAGGCCGGCCGCATTTTTTCTCTCGACGGACGGGCGCTGGGTTCGTAGAATAGTTATCTGGGGTTCATGGGTTTCCCACACAATTTCGGGCCGCGGTGCTGGGCCTTGCTGGGGGCAGGGTTACTGGTGGCTTTCAGCCTGGGCTGCCGGGAGCAGGTCAAGACGCGCCCGGTCACCCAGCAGGTGGTGGTGCTGGGATTTGACGGCGCCGACCCGACGCTGCTTGCCAAGTGGGCCAACGAGGGCAAGCTGCCGCACCTGAAGCGACTGATGGAGACGGGGACGTTCCGCACCCTGGGGACCACCAACCCGCCCGAATCGCCGGTGGCCTGGGCGTCGTTCGCCACCGGGCTGAACCCCGGCGGCACGGGCATCTTCGATTTCCTCAAGCGCGACCCCAAGACCTACCTGCCGCAGCTTGCGTTGGTGGGACACGAGAAACCCAAGTTCCTGTTCCACCTGATACCCTACAAGGCTCCCAAGGTCATCAACGAGCGGCACGGCATTCCCTTTTACGAGGCGGTGGCCGACGCCGGCTACAAGGTGACGGTGCTGCGCATGCCGCTGGAGTTCCCGCCCACGCCGGTGCCGGGAGGGAAGCTCTGGTCGGGGCTCAGCGTGCCCGACGTGCGAGGAACCTGGGGAACGTTTTTCTATTTCGGCACCGATTTGACGCCCTGGGACGCCAGTGACACGGAGTTCGGCGGGAAGCTGAAGCGCCTGGAACTCAAGGGGCACCGCGCGACCAGCAGTATCTCGGGGCCCATCGACCCCGCGGCGGACACCTACAAGCGCCTTACGGTGCCGGTGGAGTTCGACACCTCGGAGGCTGGCGACGCGGTGACCATCCACCTGGGCGGTGAGGCGCACACCGTTGCCGAACGCCAATGGAGCCCCTGGTTCCGGGTCAAGTTCCAAGTCACGCCGTTTCTCTCCATCAGCTCCATCACGCGGTTTTACGTGCTGGAGGTTTCGCCCGACCTGCGCCTTTACATGTCGCCGCTCAACATCGACCCCGAGGACCCGGTGCTGCCGGTGACCTATCCGAAGAAATATTCGGAGCAGATGGCGCGCAAGTACGGGCTCTTCAAGACCCTCGGCTGGTGGCACGACACCTGGGGGCTGAACGAGGAGCGCATCGGCGAGGGCGTCTTCATGCAGGACCTCTTCCGGACCATGGGGACGCTGGAAAAGGTCACCCTCGACGAGCTGCGGCACGACCCGCCCACCCTGATGGTCTCCATCTTCACCAGCACCGACAGCGTTTCGCACATGATGTTCCGGCTGATCGATCCCAAGTCGCCGCGCTACGATCCCGAGCTGGCGGCCAAGTACGGCGACTCGATCGAGCGCGTCTACGAGCGCATGGACGAGGTGGTGGGCAAGGTCGAGAAATCGATGAAGCCGGGCGGGATCCTGATTATCGTCTCCGACCACGGCTTCCATAGCTGGCGCAAGGGTTTCAATACCAACACCTGGTTGGTACAGAACGGCTACATGACGCTCAAGAACCCGCAGGCGAAGGCCAAAGCCTACGACCTGGAAGAGCTCTTCGGGCAGGGCAGCTTTTTTCCCAACGTGGATTGGTCGCACACGCGCGCCTACTCCCTGGGGCTGGGGCAGATTTACTTGAACGAGCGCGGGCGCGAAAGGGATGGAATCGTCGAGCCCGGCGCGCAGGCCCACGCCCTGGCGCAGGAGATTCAGAAGAAACTGCTCGCCTACCGCGACCCTGATACCGGCAAGCCGGTGCTCGAGGACGTCTACCTGGCCAAGCAAATCTTCCACGGGCCCTACATGGCCGAGGCCCCCGACATCCAGTTGAACTTCGAGCCCGGCTACCGCACCTCCTGGCAAACTGCGCTGGGAGCCATTCCCCCCGGCATCGTGGTTGCCAACATGAAGAAGTGGAGCGGAGACCACTGCGCCTCCGACCCCAAAGACACCGGCGGCATCTTCTTCTGCAGCCGGCGCGTCGCCACCCCTGACCCCAGCATCATGGATATCGCTCCCACCGTCCTGAAGATCCTGCACGTCCCCCCGCCTGACAAGTTCGACGGCAAGGCACTGGAATTCGCTCCCTAGCGACCGGGGCTCAGGTGCCCGGGAGACGAGTTAGGCGACCCGTGCCCCTGCCTTCTCAAGGCGCGAAAATATGAAAATACAAGATTTTGTATATGCTATCGCGGATAAGTCTA
The DNA here is from genome assembly GCA_046704985.1 of Terriglobia bacterium. Classification (GTDB taxonomy): domain Bacteria; phylum Acidobacteriota; class Terriglobia; order UBA7540; family UBA7540; genus JBJKQV01. Next base: position 11,764 of record JBJKQV010000107.1, on the reverse strand, counting down.
TATAAAATTTGACGGTATTGTAAAATAGGCTTTGTTTTCAGTATATTGCGAGACTAATTTTTGGCCGTTGGAGTGGAAATGGTGTTGCAATAGGTGACATGTTGTCTTTTTCATAAAGTCGTTTCGTTACTGTGTCGATTTTCGATTATTTTTGATGGGCCCCAGGCTTCCTAACCCCGGTTTTTTGGACTTACGACCGTCCACCGAGCGCACTCACCGGAGGGTGAGAGTGCGAAGGGGCGGGTTTGACCTACCTCAGGCGTTCAAAGAAATTAATCCATTCTCCAGGGAAACCCATTGCGGACCGGAGGGGCTCCGGCCACGCACTTCATCAAAGGAGAGTTAATGCGTAACAACTTCTGGTTTAAAATCTCTGCCCTTCTGATCTTAGTGGTAGGGATCAGTGCCGGCACGGCATCGGCCATTGAAGTAACGGGCCGCATCCGTGGCGTGGTGACCGATCCCTCGGGGGCCGTCATCGCGGGTGCTACGGTGACCGCCGTCAACACGGAGACGGGCATTGCCACCAAAACCGTGACCGCCACGGACGGCAGCTATGAATTGCTGCACCTGGCGGCCCCGGCAACCTACAACGTAAAATGCGAAAAGGCCGGTTTCAAGGTCTACCAAGCCACCGGCATTCCCCTGGGCGTGACCCAGATTTACGTGCAGAACGTCACCATGCAGCTGGGCGCGGTCACGCAGCAAGTGACCGTGGAAGCGGCCCCAGTGCAGGTCGAGAAGACCAGCATGCAACTGGGCGCCGACCTCACCGGCTCCCAGATCGTGGACCTGCCACTGGTCGGGCGCGACTGGACGCAACTCCAGCAGACGCTTCCGGGCGTGGTGGCGACTTCCAACCGCATCACCGGCAACTACGCGACCAACGGCAGTCAACCTTCGCAGAACAGCTTCCTGATCAACGGCATTGATACCAACGATCTGGTCCTGAATGATACCGTCTTCGTTCCCAGCCCTGATTCGATCGCGGAAGTGAAGATGATCACCGGCACCATCAACCCCGAGTACGGGCGCAATTCCGGGGCCATCATGGATGCGGTGGGCAAGTCGGGCTCCAACGCCTTCCACGGCAGCGGGTTCGAGTTCTACCGCGACACGAGCTTGAACGCGCGCAACTTCTTCCAACCCAGCGCCCTGGTTTTCCACCAGAACATTTTTGGCGGCACCATCGGCGGGCCCATCAAGAAGGACAAGGCGTTTTTCTTCTTCTCCTACCAGGGGAATCGGAACCGCGCTCCGGGCGGCACCGGGGATACGACGGTGTTTACGACCGATCAGCGCGGCGGCTACTTCCCTGACATTGCCACCTCCACGGCGACTTCGCCTTTCGCAATGGTCGGTGAGGACGGAAAGACCTATGCCAAGGGCACGCCCTACTCGACGATCTTCCCGACCGGGCACATCCCGCAAAGCGACTTCAATTCGATCGCATCGAATCTGATGAACAAGTTCGTACCCGCGGCTAACTGCGGCGGCACTCCCACCGATCACATCGACTACTGCTTCAACCCCGTCGACACCAACACGGACAACCAGATCATGTCCCGCGTGGACTACAACTTGAGCTCCAAGGACCTCCTGTGGGGCTCCTGGATGTACGAAACGCACCCCACGATCTCGGAGTTGCCGTTCACCGGCGCCGACCTGCCGGGCTTCTCGGAAGCCGACAAGCGGCACCTGAACACCTTCTCGCTGACCTGGAACCACACCTTCAACGGGACCAGCTTCAACGAGATGCGCATCGGGTATTCGCGTTTTCACTATGATGCGGTGGAGCCGGTCAATCCCGTCCTGCCGAGCTCGGTGGGTTTCACGGGGATCACCCCGCAGGATCCCTCTTCGGCCAGCTATCCGGTGATCAGCCTGACTGGCTACTTCTCGCTGGGATTCTCGAACAATGGCCCCCAGCCGCGCATTGACCAGACCCGGCAGTTCGACGACAACTTCACCAAGATCCTGGGCAAGCACACCCTCAAGGTGGGCTTTAACATGCGCCGCTTCCAGGTGTACAACCCCTTCGCGGCCCACAACGGCGGGTCCTTCTCCTTTGGCGGGACGGGCCTTTATTCCACCGGAGACCCTGGAGCGGACTTCCTGCTGGGCATTCCGGACAGCTACGACCAGGCGACCGGCGATGTCATCGATGCGCGGGCGCAGGAATACTACATGTACTTCCAGGACCAGTGGAAGATCCGTCCCAACCTCACTTTGACCTACGGGACGGGCTACCAGATCGACACGCCGCTGGACGACGTCTACCACAACGGCCATGCCCAGACCGCGTGGCGGCCCGGCCAGACCTCGACCATCTATCCCAACGCGCCCACCGACTACGTCTTCCAAGGAGACCCGGGAGTGCATGCGGCAGGCACCACTAAATACGATCACTTCGGGCCGCGCTTCGGGTTCGCCTGGAGTCCGGGTTCGTCGGGCAAGTGGTCGGTCCGCGGCGGATACGGCATCTACTTCAACCGTACGCTGGAAGAGCAGACCCTGCAGTACCTGGGCGCCCCGCCCTTCGGGGTCAGCTCGGGCGGCGCGGCGGATTACAGTACCTCGTCGCAAGTCAACTACCCCAGCTTTGCGGACCCCGGGACGGATATCGCCGGCGGCGGGACTTACCCGAACAAGGTCCCGGCGAATCCCAGTCCGGCTTCCACTGTGGATTTCAGCCCGTACCTGCCCATGTGGGCGTACGTGACCGATCCGAATGCGACCGTTCCCTATTCACAGAACTTCAGCCTGACCGTGCAGCGGCAGCTTTCGCTCAACACGGTTCTTTCCGTCGGCTACGTCGGCGCGCTGGCACGCCATTTGGAAATCCTGCGCGTCCTCAACCCGGCTTCCAACCCTGCGGCTTGCTTGGCCGGAGTGGGTGCGGAAGCGGGTTGTGCGGCGAACTCGGTCGTCCAGGGGTTCTATTATCCCCAGAACTTCCCGTACGACACCTCGACGTTTTACGACATCGCCAACAACCAGACCACCGGCATCTCCAACTACAACGCCTTGCAGGTGACCCTGAACAAGCACATGTCCCACGGGCTGCAGCTGTACGCGGTCTACACCTGGTCCAAGGCCATGGACAACGGCTCGGGGTTTGAGAACACGGGCTTCGGCGGCTGGGGCAGCCAGTTGCAACGCGCTACCGACCCCTTCAACCAGACCCTGTATGACTACGGGCCGTCCGCATACGACGCCACCAACCGCTTCGTGATCAGTTACACCTACCTGATCCCGCCCATCCATCACTTCGACAACCCGCTGGCCAAGCGCTTTTTCGACGGCTGGCGGATGAGCGGCGTCACTACCTTCCAGTCCGGGTTCCCGTTGGATGCGGCGGACTACAGCTTCACGTCGCTCACCTACTGGGCCTACAACTGGACGGCGACTTGGGATGTTCCGAATCTGGTTTCGACTCCCCAGTACGGCAATCCCAAAACCGACTCGTTCACCAACACCGCAACGCGGTCGGGCCTGTCGGCGGCGGACCACTACTGGTTCAATCCCAATGATTTCGCCCACTCGGCTTTGGGATCGCAAGGCAACTACGGCCGCAACCTGATGCGCGGACCGGGCATCGCTAACTTTGACTGGGCGTTCATGAAGGATACCCAGATCACCGAATCCACCCGGATGGAACTGCGCTTTGAGTTCTACAACCTGTTCAACAAGGCGCAGTTCTTGCCCTCGGCGGTCAACACCGAACTCGACTCTGGCAACTTCGGTCGCGTCAGCGGTGCTGCCAATCCGCGGGTCATCCAGTTGGCTGCGAAGTTTTACTTCTAGGCACCCCAGGGACGGAGCGGCGGTTCGTCCGATGGCGGATCGCCTCCCTGTCCTGATGGGCTCGATTCCCAACGCCCCGGTCCCGCCAAGCGGGATCGGGGCTTTTTTTTGAGCCCCAAGCGAGGCGCGACGCCGGCCGGCGGGGCCGCGCGGCCCCGGTGCTGTCCTTTGCTTGGTAGCTAGCCCTGAGATCATGCCGCAGGTGTGTAAAACTGCGCACTTCAGGAGGCCTGTCTAGTCCATTTGGGCTTGGCAAGTCGATAATCCACTAATCTGTATACGCAATATAGTATGAAAGTCCGGTGATGTAGTGACAAATGGTAGTGGTATTACGTATTTTCAAGGAGTTAGGCGAGATATTTTTATGATTTAATTGGAATTTATATTGCTTGACACAAAGTCGTAGCATTTGTATATTGCACGTGCTCTTTTAGGTAGTTTTCGCTCTCATCCAGGTAGGTACAGACAAAACTTCAGGTGGTTCAGGGTTTGGCCCAACTAAGTGGTAGCCATTCTTCCGCTGAAACGGTGGAGATAATCCGCCTTTACTCTTTTGTGCATACGTGCGCGGTACGCCTGCAAGGGACACCGCGAGGTCTTGGATTGATCAGAATTTCGAAAGGGGGAGCAGATGTTTAAAGCCAGTTGCCAGCGTTGGCTGGTATGGGTTTTGGCTCTGGGTTGCTTTCTGGCCCTAAGTACGGCCACACTGCGCGGCCAGGGCACCTCCGGTACGTTTACCGGCACGGTGACCGACGCTTCGGGTGCGGTTGTCCCGAGGGCGACCGTGACCATTATCAACCAGGCCACGGGCGTGAAATACAACGTGACCACCAACTCGTCCGGTGTTTACACGGTGCCTGCTGTTCCGCCCGGCCAATACACGATCCGGGCGACCAAGCAGGGTTTCCAGACTTATGTGACCCGGGACGTTTCGCTGTCGGTGGACTACACACAGCGCGTTGACATCACGCTGCGGGTAGGCGCACAGACGCAGGAAATCACTGTGCAATCTGCCGCTCCTTTGGTCAACACTGAAACCGGCCGCCTCTCCGACGTAGTGAGCGGCAGCCAGATTCAGAACATGCCTCTCAACGGGCGCAATATTTACGACTTGATGCAGTTAGTCCCCGGCGCGGTGAATTCCGGGCAGGTGGATTTCGAGTCCAATGCCAACGGCGCCCAGACCAACATTAACGGAACCCGGTCGAACTTTAACGGTTTCCTGTTGGACGGTATGTCCGCCAAGGGCCTGAGCGGCGGGACGGTGACCACTCCTCCTCCCGACTTCATCTCCGAATATCGAATCCAGACCAACAACTTTTCCGCCCAATACTCCAACAGTGCCGGTTCGATTACCGACGTGGCGACCAAGTCCGGCACCAACCAGTGGCATGGCGACGCTTTCGAGTTTGTGCGCAACGACAAGCTTGACGCCCGGAACTTCTTTGACGGTTCCACCAAGGGCGAGTTGCGCATGAATGAGTTCGGCGGCACCATCGGCGGGCCGATCAAGAAAGACAAGATGTTTATCTTCGGCGGTGTGGAGTTCGAGCGCTTCCGCAAGGGCGCCGCCGGCGAATACTTCTTGGAGACCCCCGCGTGGCAACAAGCCGTCCAATCCGCCATTCCCACCAGCGCGGCGGCACTTCTTTACAAGAACTTCCCCGGCCCTGCTTCCTCTTCCAACCTGGTCAGCACTTCCACGGTGGCGGAAACGGTGGCGGGCAACATGGCCAACGAAATCGGCGGGCCGGTGGGATCCTGCTATCAGACCGATTCCAACGGCAACTGCCTCTCCACGGCTCAACTCGGGGACGCTTACGAAGGCTATATGGATCCCTGCTTCCTGAGTTCCTTCGTGGGCGTGGGATCACCCAGTCTGTCCAACGGCACGGTGCCCTGGTACAATCCCCAGACCTTTGCCAACAACATGGCATCGATTCTGGGTGTGACCTCCCCGGAAAGCGCCGACATTGCCGCGAACATTGCCTCGGGCTGTCCCGGGATGGGATTCACCGCTCCGGGGGCCCAGTCCGCGACCATTGCTCCCAACGCGGCGATGGAAGGCACTCTGGACACCACCAACCTGACCGAGTCGGCGCCGCCGTTCTACAACGGCAGCAAGTGGATCACCCGTTTCGACTACCAAGCCGACACCAACCGCCTCTCGGCCAAGTTTTACTATGATCAGAACAAGGATCCCAACCCCACTCCGTTCACGGGCATCCGCGGGTTCGAGAATCCCCTCGCGGTAGTGGACGGTAACGCCACCTTGAGTTGGGTTCATACCTTCTCGCCTACCCTGCTGAACGAGGCTGAAGCTGGATGGACCCGCGACCGCATTTCGGACATCCCCTTGAAGTCGCAGTTCGGGGTGCCGTACATCGGTTTCGATACCGGTGAGCCCGCCTTCGGGTCTTACAACGGCTACCCGCAGATCTTCACCGAGGAGATCTTCGACTTCAAAGACATGGTCACCTGGGTGCACAACAAGCACTCGATCAAGATGGGCGCGAGCTTCAAGAAGAACTACGAGAACAGCGAGTTCAACGTGGGGCGTCCCAGCGTCTACTTCTTCGACCCCTTCTACTTCGCCGGCGACCTCCCTTACTTCATCGACGGCGGCGTGAACCCCGAACTGACGGCTTTCGGCGGGACGGGCAGCGCTCACCTGGACACCAACATTCGTGCCTGGCGGAATTGGGAGCTGGGCATGTTCATCCAGGACGACTGGAAAGTAACCCCGCACCTGACCCTGAACCTGGGGCTGCGCTGGGATTACTACAGCCCGCACACGGAGAAGTACAACAAGGCGACCAATCTGATTGAGCCTCCGGGCACCTCTCAGAACGCTCGCCTGCTGGCCATCAACTGCGCGGCCTTCGCGGGTTCGCAGTGCGTGGCTCCGGCCGGAGACAACAACACCCCCACCGGCGGGTTTACGGGTGTTAGCAGCCTGTATCCGTCGCGCTACAACAACTGGGGACCGCGTATCGGGTTTGCTTGGGATCCGCGCGGCAACGGCAAGTCGTCCATCCGCGGCGGCTTCGCCATCCAGTACGAGGCGAGCTTCTACAACGCGCTCTCCAACTCGCGCTGGAACCTGCCGTACTACTCCTTTAACATCGCCTGCCCGATCTGCGGTTATTACGCCTATCCCGCCTACGGTCCCACCGACGCCAGTGGCAACCCCATCGGCGGCGCGTGGGATCCCACCGGTACGGCGCCCTCCTATACGGGCGCGCAGACGGGTTCGATCGGCAACGGTCCGGCGGGCCTGGGCTTCCAGGGCAACCTGATCGACTGGCTGCCTCAAAACCCCAACTTGGCGTACCTGACCGGTATCACCAGTCCCAACTACCGGTTCCCGTACGTGATGAACTACTTCGTGAGTTTTCAGCAGGAGTTAAGCCCCTCGACGGTGTTCACCATCAGCGGCGTCAGCACCCTCTCCCGCCACCTGTTCTGGGCGGAAGATCCCAACCGCGTGGTGGGCGGGGACCAACGGGCGGTCGTCAACGATCCGTGCACGGGTGCCACTCTGGGCACCTCCGTGGACTCGCCGACGTCCGTTATCAACCCCTGTTTCGGCTACATGCGGACTTGGGAAACCAGCGTCAACTCCAGCTACTTCGGCTTGCAGATGCAGTTGGATCGGAAGTTCAGCAGAGGCCTGGCCTTTACCTCGGCTTACACTTGGGGCCACTCACTGGACTATCGCTCCACCTGGCACAGTCTGTCGAGCGGCGGGAGCGCCACGGACGCCAACGCCCGCGGCGAGGCTGGTTACTCGTCCGACCCCAACCGCGTCTACCTGGAGAAGGGCAACTCGCTCTTCGACGTGACGCACCGTTGGGTAACCTCCTTGCAGTGGAACCTGCCTTGGTATAAGGACATGAACGGAGTAAGCGGCAAGATTCTGGGCGGCTGGTCGTTCAATACCGTCTTCCAGCTCCAGAGCGGCTTCCCGTTCACGGTGGCGGCGCAGACAGACTACAACGGTGATGGCCTGCGCAGCGACCGGCCCAACACGCCGAGCTTCGGCAACAGCATGTCGTTCTCGCCTTACGACTTCATGCACGGCTCGGCGGCCAACGGCACCAGCAAGATGTCCACCATCGCAAGTGCTTTCCCGGCACCTACCTGCACGGGTCCGGGCAGCATCACCTGCGACGGCAACCTGGGCCGCAACACCTTCCGCGGACCGGGGATCAATGAGTTCGACATGTCGGGCTTCAAGAAGATCCCCCTGGGCTCCAACGAAGCGCGCTACCTGCAGTTCCGCGTGGAGGCCTTCAACATCTTCAACCACACGAACCTGAATCCGCCCGTGGCCAACCTGAGTTCGGGTCAGTTCGGCTATTCGACTCAAGCTCTCGACCCGCGGCAGATCCAGTTCGCCTTGAAGCTGTTCTTCTAACCTTACCGTGGGGGCAGGTTCTCAAACCTGCCCCCACCGGTGATCTTGCAAGACTTGGGGGGGATTCGCCCTGCGGCGAATCCCCCCTTTTCATTTGGGAGTTCGGGCCTCACCACGCCGCTCGCCGCAAGGCAGGCCCGCGAGCCCGAGCAGATTCCTCGCTCTGGCTCGCCGCCGCGACAGCCGCGGCGTCACGCTATTCCGAGGCCGCCGGGGCGAAATGGGAATCTGTATTTGGGGTCTGGTGCATGCGAGTTGAGGCCTGGCACTAAAGAGGGGGCAGAGAAAGTGAAGAGGGTGGGGTTCAGCTCGCCGCCTTCAGCGTGAAGCTTCGATCTACTGAAACACCGACTGGAAGCGTTGACAGAGCGCCTGATCCTGGCGGCAGAGGGCTTGGAATTCCTGCCGGGCCTTGGCGTGGTCGCCGGCCCGGAGGTAGGCGAAGGCAAGGTTCAAGCGTGCCGCAGCGTAATCGGGCTTGAGGTTCAAAGCCTTGCGGTAGGCCTCGACGGCCTGCGGGAACTGGCCGGAGTTAGCGTAACTGGTGCCCAGTAGGTTGGCGATCATGGCGTTTTGGGGATCGAGTTGCAGGGCCTTGGCGAGCGGTCCCGTCGCTTCCCGGTAGCGCTTCATCTGGAGCAGCAGGCCGCCCAACTGTTCCTGCGCGAGCGGGAAGTCAGGCTTCTCCTTGACCGAGCGCGTGAACTGCTCCAGAGCCTCCTGCTGGTGTCCCTGCTGCACGGCGGCCAGGCCCAGGGCGAAAAAGGCCAAGAAATTGTGGGGATTCTGCTTCACCGCCAACTCCAGCCAGGGGCGCGCGTCCGCCGCCTGGCCGTTGTTCAGGTAAGCGCGCGCCAGCCCGATGACCGCCTGAGAAAAATCCGGGTTGAGCTTCAGGCAGGCCAGGAATTTTTCCTGCGCCTGTTTCCAGCGGTGGGCATGCGCGGCGTTCTCGCCTTCCATGAAGGGAATCACGTAGACGTGGGGGTTGCCGGCCTCGAGCGCCTCCAGGACCTGCTCCGACTCGTCGTAACGGCCCACGGAGGTCAAATCCCCGGCGTGCAGAATCCCGTTGTAGACCTTCAGCTTATCCTTGGGGTCGGGCAGGTTACCGCCCGCGGTGGGCGCGGCGGGCGCCGAATAGGCCAGGTAGCCGAGGGAGCGCAGCTTGGCCACGGTTTCGGGCGAAAGGGGCGGCCCGCTCGCGGTTTCCAGAGCCTTGGCGGGCGTGAATCGCTGTTCGAACTGCTGCAGCTCGCCGTGTAACGCGGCGCCCAGCGCCCGATGCCGGTCGTAGAGGTTGTGGGTCTCGCCGGGATCGGTGCGCCAGTCGTAGAGCTCGGGGTGAGGCGCCTGAATATAGTGGTAGCGCTCGGTGGTGATGGAGTGCAAGGGGCTCCAGCCGAACGAATCGCGCGGGTAAAGGGTCTCGGCGTAGACTGGCCGGTGGGGCGCGCTGCCTTTGCCCAGCACCAGGGAAGCCAGGCTGGAGCCCTGAAATTGCCGGCGCAGCGGGTCGCGCATGCCCAGCAGGTCGAGGATGGTGGGGGCGACGTCAATCTCTCCCACCGGCGCCTTGACCACCTGCGGCCGCGCTTCACCCCGCGGCGGCTTGATGATCAGCGGGATGTGCAGCGTCGAGTCGTAGATGAAGAACCCGTGCTCCTTCTCGCCGTGGTCGCCGAGCGATTCGCCGTGGTCGGCCAGCAGCACGATCAGGGAGCGGTCGTAGAGCCCGGTCTTGCGCAGGTAGGCGAACAGGCGGCCGATCTGGCTGTCTGCGAAGGCGATCTCGCCGTCGTAGAGGTGCCCGGCGTAAAGCCGGTGATAAGGCTGCGGCGGGTCATAAGGGCTGTGGGGATCGTAGAGGTGCATCCAGACAAAGAAGGGGGCGGCGCCGGGGCGATTGAAGTCCCCGCGCTTCAGCCAGGCCAGCACGTGGTCCACGGTGACGTTGGCGGGGCGCTCGATGTTCCCCGGGTTGCGCGTCTGATACTGTTCGGTGGGGAAGCGGTCGTCATAGGTCTGGAAGCCCCGGGCCAGTCCCCAGCTCGAATCGAGCACAAAGGCGCTGACGAAGGCTGCGGTGCGGTAGCCGTGGCGCTCGAAAGCCTGTGCCAGCAGCCCCACGTGCGGCGAGAGCGGCGGGCTGGTAAAGTCGCGGGCGCCGTTCCACATCGGGTAGGTGCCGGTCAGAATCACCGTGTGGGAAGGGTAGGTGATGGGCACCTGGGTGAAAGCGTCGGCAAAGCGCACACCCCCGGCCGCCAGGGCGTCGATCGCCGGCGTCTTCACTCGCTGGTAGCCGTAGCATTGCAGGTGGTCGGCGCGCAGCGTGTCGATGGTGATGAGCAGGACGGGAGTGCGCGGTTCTCCAGGTTTTGGTGCGGCCGCCAGGCAGGGCGCCGCCGCGAGCAGCCCGAGCAGCACCCCCGCTGCCCACGACCGGTTACTCCGTGACCTGCTTCCGCAATTGCTTGGAAAGCTTCTCAATCTTCTTCAGCCTTTGAATCAGGTCCTTGGGCAGCACCCCGTGCGATACCTGATTGATTTCCTCGGGCACCGGGTCGGCCAGCTTCGCCAGTTCCTGGGCGCGCTGCTGGGCCTTACGAGCGTCAAACGGCGGCCGACGCGGATGGCGCGGCTGCGGGCCTTGCCGGAAATCGGGCGGCAGGTGAATGGGCGCGGGCCGTATAGGTTCGGGCGGCTCCGGCATCTGGGCGCGCAAAACCGGCGCCGCTCCCACCCAACACGCCACCAGTAATCCCACCGTGACGAGAGTTTTCATGGCAGCCCTCCCTGTGAGGTTTCATCTATCTTACCCCTCCTCGGGAAGGCGGCCAAGTCGTCGCACGGGGCCTGCCTGCCGCAGGCAAGCTCGAGCCCAGTCCGTCGTTCTTAAGGCTGCTGTGCGCGCTCGAACTCCTGCTGGGCGGCCGCGGTCTTGCCCATCGCCTGGTAGGCCTGGCCCAGCTTGTAGTGCGCCTTGCGGTTGCCCGGCTGCAGCTTCAGAACCTGCTGGAACGCGTCCACGGCGTCCTGGAAGCGGTGCAGGTACAAGTAGATTTCCCCCTGCGCCTGGTAGGCCTCCGCGTCCTGGGGATATACCTTGGTGGCGTGCTGGAAGGCCTGCAGCGCCTCCTCGACGCGCTTCTGGCGGAGGTAGATGGCACCCAGGTTGTAGGCGGCGGAGAAGTTCGAAGGGTCGAGCTCCAGTGTGCGCCGGAAGGATTGCTCCGCCCCTGCCAAATCCTGCGTTTTGAGCTGCGTCAGGCCCAGGTAGTAGGTGGCCAAGGCGTACTTGGGATCGAGCTCGAGGACCTTGTGGAAGGCCGCGATCGCCTGCGAGTAGTCTTTGAGACGGTAGTAATCGATGGCCAGCAGGTAATGGACGGGCAGGGAATCGGGCTCGGCGCGCTGCGCCTGGCGGAGCTTGGCGAGCGATTCCTGATAGCGGCCGTGCTGGCCGTCGTACATGCCGTCGGAGACCAACTCGTAGACTTTGATGCGGTCCTTGGGGTCGGGCAGGCTCTT
>JBJKQV010000106.1:0-5014 GCA_046704985.1 Terriglobia bacterium | reverse complement strand
GTTGTAAACCTCGAGCGCGTATCCCGCTTTGAGCAGATTCATGGCCATGGGCCGGCCCATGATGCCTAATCCGATGAAGCCGATTTTTTCGGGCATGTATTCACTCCTTGGCAAGTCTCTGCGCAATCGAAAGGTTCAGAGGGTAAAGGGTGAAGGATAAAGGATGAACCTTTCTGGAAGCAGCGGCTGTGCCGCTCGTTCTTTACCCTTTAGACTTTACCCTTTAGATCTTAGCCTTTACCCTTCTTCGGGAAATTCCATCCACAGCCTTACGTCTCGAAGGTTGTTATCGGTGAACCCGGTTTCGAGCGTATCGCCGAGGGAGCGGAAGAAGTGGTAGGAATCGCTTTCGGCGAGGTGGTGCTGGGGGTCGAGTCCGAGGGCGCGGGCGCGGGAGACGGTTTGGCCGTCGGCGGCGGCGCCCGAGGACGGGCTGTTGCCGTCACGCCCGTCGGTGCCGGCGCTCAGCACCACGCGCCGCGTGCCGGCGATGAGCCCGGCGGCGTAAAGCGCGAAGGCCTGGTTGCGCCCGCCCGTGCCCGGCCCGGTCACCGGGCAAGTAACCTCGCCGCCCACCACCAGGCAAACCGCGCGGCCCGAGTGCGCGCCCGCCAGGGCTTCGAGTGACGCCAGATTGGATTCCGCCACGCGCTGGTAATCGTCGTCCCAAACGCCCGTGTCGACGGCGCTGACAAATCCCAGCTTCTCGGCCGCGGCGCGCGCCGCTTCCACGGCGTCGCGATTGGTGAGCAGACAGAAATATTGCGAGTTCTGAAAGCGCTCGTCGTCGGGCTTGGGCGTTTCGGGCAGCGTGCGCTCCTCAAAACATTTGCGCAGCGGGGCGGGTAGGCGCGCCGTCAGGCCGTGCTCGTCGGCCAGCGCGTAGGCTTCCTCCGCCGTCGATTCGTCGGGCATGGTGGGCCCGGAGGCGACCATGGAGGGCAGGTGCTCGGGAACGTCGGAGATGAACAGGGTCAGTTGCCGGGCCGGGTGGGCGGCCAGCGCCAGGCGTCCGCCTTTTACCGCCGAAACGTGCTTGCGGAGGACGTTGATTTCCTCGATGGGCAGCGATGATGTTACGAGCAGGCGATTGAACTCCGACAACTGCGCGAGCGAAACGTCCCCGGCGAGGGGCTTTTCGACCAGCGCCGAGCCCCCGCCGGAAATCAGAAAAATCACCAGGTCGTCGCTGCTCCGCCCGGCGAGAAGTTCCAGGATGGCTTCGGCGCCCGCCAGGCTTCCGGCGTCGGGGTAGGGATGCCCGCCGGCAAAATAGCGAAAGCCCGCGAGCGGGTGCGCGGGCACGGTGGGCGCCACGCAGACGCCCGCTTCGATCTCGCCGCCCAGGATTTCGTGCAGGATGGCGGCCATGCGCGCCGCGGCTTTGCCCAGCGACACGACGCGCGGGGGGCGCCGCAGGGGAGCGGAGACGCTGCCCGCCACCAGCGCGCCTTCTTCGCGGCGCAGCCTGGCGAGCATGGCGTGGCGGACGTCGATGGCCGCCAGCGCTCCCAGAAAAATCTGCTGCGCGAGGTGCTTGCCTTCCCGGTAGCCGGGCATAGGAAGGTTGGAAGGTTTGGATGGCGTCATTTGGCGAACCCGGCCAGCTCGGCCACTCCGGCTTGCGCCACCGAAACGTCCTGCTCTTCCGAGCCGGCGCTGACGCCGATGCCGCCTACCACCTGGCCGTCCACCACCAGGGGCAGCCCGCCGCGAATGGCGGTCAGCCGATTGCCGGTCGCCAACGACAGTCCAAGCGACAGCACCACGTTCGTCTCGCCCTGGGCGGGCGAAGGGCCGGTGGGCGAAGCTCGCAGCGCCGCCGCCCGCGCCTTGGTCAACGAAACTTCGACGGAGGAAAGTTTGGCGCCGTCCATGCGGATGAACGCCAGCAGGTGCCCGCCGCCGTCCACTACCGCGATGTTCATGGGAACCTGAATCGCCCGCGCCTTCTTCTCCGCCGCCGACAGAATCGCGCGCGCGCCTTCCAGGGTGAGTTTGGGATTATTGCGTGTCAGCATGACTCCATTATTGGCAAGGGGCGGAGGAAACGCAAGGCATACGAAAGAAGGCCGTGGGCGGAAGAACTCGCGGCTTGGAACGTTTAAATGCGCACTGATGTGCCGTAAATGCAGTTGGGACATTCCGACCCTGTCGCCTTATCGGCACAGTTGGGGGCTCCGGCTCCTTGACGGGAAAATTTGCGGTGTGTTATAAAACATGGTTTCTCTGTCTGCGGTTATGGCTCGACCAGACCCCCGCTCCGCAGGCCTTGCGCCGCCAGTCCACACAACCCGCCTGGAGGGTCGTACGCTAACGTTGATTTGAAGGAGAAGTGGTGATGCTAGCCTTGTCGTCTCTTGTGCCTGTTGCGTGTTTTGGAATGGGATTGGGCCTGCTGGCCTGGCTTGCGGCGCGCCGGTGGCGCGCTGTGCGTCCCCGGGCGCTCGCCCGCCGCGGCGGAGCAGTTCTGGCCGCCGCCGCCGTCCTGTTCAGTGCGGTTCCCGCTTTCGCTCAAAACGGCTCCCAACCTACCGGTGAAGCCAACCTGCAGCTTCCCGACTTTTCGACGGTGAAGTTTCTGGGCATGGGGGGCCACCACCTGCTGATGTTCGGCATTCTGTTCTGCATCTTCGGGCTGGGGTTCGGCCTGTTCATGTATAGCCGGCTGAAGAACCTCCCCGTGCACAAAGCCATGGGCGACGTCTCGCACCTGATCTGGGAGACCTGCAAGACCTACCTGATCCAGCAGGGCAAGTTCCTTTTCCTGCTCTGGGTGTTCATCGCCGCCATCATCCTGCTTTACTTCGGGCTGCTGCTCCACTACGCCGCCATCCAGGTCTTTGTCATCCTGGCGTTCAGCGTGCTGGGCATCTGCGGCAGTTACGGCGTGGCGTGGTTCGGCATCCGCGTGAACACCTTCGCCAACTCGCGCACCGCGTTCGCCAGCCTGGAAGGCAAGCCCTTTCCCGTTTACCGCATTCCGGTGGGCGCCGGCATGAGCGTGGGCATGATGCTCATCTCCGTCGAGCTGCTGATGATGTTGATCATCCTGCTCTTCGTGCCCGGGGCGTACGCGGGGCCGTGCTTCATCGGTTTCGCCATCGGCGAGTCGCTGGGCGCGGCGGCGCTGCGCATCGCGGGCGGCATCTTTACCAAGATCGCCGACATCGGCTCCGACCTGATGAAGATCGTCTTCAAGATCAAGGAAGACGACGCGCGCAACCCCGGCGTCATCGCCGACTGCACGGGCGACAACGCGGGCGATTCGGTGGGCCCCAGCGCCGACGGCTTCGAAACCTACGGCGTGACCGGCGTGGCCCTGATCACCTTCATCCTGCTGGGCGTCACCCCGGGGATTTTCCAACACCAGGGGATGACCGCCCAGGCGGCGGCGGCCATGGCCGACATGGTCAAGGTGCAGTTGCTGGTCTGGATTTTCGTCATCCGCGTGGTCATGCTAGTGGCCGCGGCGGCGGCTTACTACTTCAACGCCGTCCTCGCCAAGGCGCGTTACGCCAAGGCCGACAAAATGAACTTCGAGACGCCGCTCACCTGGTTGGTGTGGCTCACCTCGTTCGCCTCCATCGGCCTGACTTACTGGATCACCGCCTATACCATTCCCGACCTGGCGGGCGACACGTCGCTCTGGTGGAAGCTGGCCACCATCGTTTCCTGCGGCACGCTGGCCGGAGCGCTGATCCCCGAGCTGGTCAAGGTCTTCACCTCCACCGAGTCGCGGCACGTCAAGGAAGTGGTGACTTCGGCGCGGGAAGGCGGCGCCTCGCTCGACATCCTTTCCGGCTTCGTGGCCGGCAACTACTCGAGCTACTACCTGGGGCTGGTGATGATGGGGCTGATGGCGGTGGGTTCCTGGGTGAGCCTGCGCGGCCTGGGCCACATCATGCTTGCGGCGCCCGTCTTCGCTTTCGGGCTGGTGGCTTTCGGGTTCCTGGGCATGGGCCCGGTGACCATCGCCGTGGATTCCTACGGCCCGGTGGCCGATAACGCCCAGTCCGTCTACGAGCTCTCGCTTATCGAGAACGTGCCCAACGTCGAGGCAGAGGTCAAGCGCGACTTCAACATCGACGTCAACTTCGAGCGCGCCAAGGAGATGTTGGAAGCCAACGACGGCGCGGGGAACACCTTCAAGGCCACCGCCAAGCCGGTGCTGATCGGCACGGCGGTGGTGGGTGCTACGACCATGATCTTTGCCACCATCATGGCGCTCACCGACGGCCTGACCGCCCACGTGGACAAGCTCTCGCTCCTCCACGCCCCCTTCGTGCTGGGGCTGGTTTCGGGCGGCGCCATCATCTACTGGTTCACCGGCGCCTCCACCCAGGCGGTCTCCACCGGCGCTTACCGCGCCGTGGAGTTCATCAAGGCCAACATCAAATTGGAAGGTGTCGAGAAAGCTTCGGTCAAGGACAGCAAGAAGGTGGTGGAGATCTGCACCCAGTATGCCCAGAAGGGCATGCTCAACATCTTCATCGCCGTCTTCTTCGTCACCCTGGCCTTTGCTTTCGCCGATCCGTTCTTCTTCATCGGCTACCTGATCTCCATCGCCATCTTCGGCCTCTACCAGGCCATCTTCATGGCCAACGCCGGCGGGGCATGGGACAACGCCAAGAAGATCGTGGAAGTGGAGCTGAAGGAAAAGGGCACCGAGCTGCACGATGCCACGGTGGTCGGCGATACGGTCGGCGACCCCTTCAAGGACACCTCCTCGGTGGCCCTCAACCCCATCATCAAGTTCACCACCTTGTTCGGCCTGCTGGCCGTGGAGCTGGCCGTCAAGCTGACGGCGACGCACGGCAGCGGGCTGACCCACCTGCTGGCGGTGGTGTTCTTCGTGGTGTCGTTCTTCTTCGTTTACCGCTCGTTCTACGGGATGCGCATCGGGAACACCAAGTCCTAGCTTCCCGCTCGTCCGGCCGCCCGGGACCTTTCAAAGGCCCCGGGCCGGCTCTCCTGCTTTTCCATCTGCTGTCGTTGTCGGGCCCGGAAAGGG
>JBJKQV010000105.1:0-7648 GCA_046704985.1 Terriglobia bacterium | reverse complement strand
ATGCATGAGGCCAGGCCGCGCTCCTCGAGGTCGAAGGCGTGGTCCAGCCGGGCACGGTAGACAGGGGAGGGAACGCCGTTGTACTCGGCGGCACCGAAAACCACGATGGCGGGGGCAGGGCGCGCCTCATCGCGCGCCGCCTGGGCGCGGATGGCCAGGTAGAGGGAACGCTCTGCGAGGGCGATGCCCCCCGCGGCCACCGCTGCCACCAGCAGAACGACCAGGTATACGCGCCGCCCGCTCAGCCCAGATACTCCTTTAGCTCAGACTCGGAAATCGGCCCGGCGCGCAGGATCCGGCCGCGCTCGCCGGTCAGCTCCACCACCGTCGAGGCCAGCTTGCCCTTTGTACGCCCGCCATCCAGGATGAGGGGCAGGTCACGCCCCAATTGCCGGTTTACTTCTTTCGCCGTCGAGCAGGGGCGCCGTTCAGATAAATTGGCGCTGGTGCCGGTCAGGGGGCAATTTGTGGCCGCAATCAGCCCCACGGCCAGGGGCGCGCGCGGCCAGCGCAAACCTACCTTGCCGGTGTTGGCGGTGATCTTCAGGGGAACGGGGCGTGAGGCGGGCACCACCAGGGTGAGCGGCCCCGGCCAGTACTTCTTGGCCAGGGTGAAAAACAGCGCGGGAGGGTTCTGAGCCAGCTCCGCCGCCTGGTCAATCGAGGCTACCAGCAAGGGCAGGGGACGGTCGGCCACCCGCCTCTTGACGCGGAAGATTTCCGTGACCGCCGCCAGGTTGAACGGGTCGGCGGCCAACCCGTAGAAGGTATCGGTGGGAAACGCCACCACTTTCCCGCCCAGGATCAGCCGCGTCGCGTATTCGAGCGCGAACTCCAACTTCGCCCGGTCATCGATCTGGACCTTCAGCACTTCCGCCATGCGCGAACCGGCAACCTCACGTTGTGGCGCTGACCGTAACATAACCCCGCAGGCGGGTCAAGGCGGCCCATTTCCGCCGCCTCTGGGCCCCGGAGGGCCTTCCTAGAGGCCAAAATACGCATTGCCATTCTCGTAAAAATAGGCTTGACTTAGCGGAATTGACTAAGGGAGAATGCAAA
Organism: Terriglobia bacterium; assembly: GCA_046704985.1. Classification (GTDB taxonomy): domain Bacteria; phylum Acidobacteriota; class Terriglobia; order UBA7540; family UBA7540; genus JBJKQV01. The sequence goes on along the minus strand of JBJKQV010000105.1, from coordinate 6,589 downwards.
CAATCACCGCAGTTAGTGTGCTCAAAACTTTCACACGGAAAGGACGGTGCTGAAAGGTTGGCTGAAGTACGAGTTCAGGAAGGCGAGCCCTTAGAGAATGCCCTGCGCAGGTTCAAGCGGAAAGTGCAGCAGGAAGACATTATCAAGGAAGTGAAAAGGCATTCTTTTTATCTAAAACCAGGGGAAAAGAAGCGGGTCAAGGCAGCTTTGGCCCGTAAACGCAACCGGAAGAAAGCTAAGCACGACCAGGACTGATCCCGCGAGCCTGACCTGGGAGGGGCGCCGACTTACATGGCCGGCGTTTCCCGCCTGGGGAACCGCCCGCGGGGGCAGTGCGGTTCTTCCAATGGAGCCAGGCTATGGATTACCGGGACAAGGTGCTCAAGTGTATCGACTGCGGTGCGGACTTCGTTTTCACTGCGGGGGAACAGATTTTCTACGCCGACAAGGGATTTAAGAACGAGCCCAAGCGGTGTAAGCCCTGTAAGTCAAAGCGTAGCCAGACGCTGGGTGGTCAAGGATACCAGCGTGTGGAAACTACCACCGTCTGTTCGCAGTGCGGCAAAGAAACGACGGTGCCGTTTAAACCGACGCAGGGTCGGCCGGTCTACTGCCGGGAGTGCTTCCAACAGCGGCGCTCCTTCGCGCCTCCGGCCTGAACCGAAAAGTAAGCTCTCGGGCTTGCTTTGTAGGAAGAAGTGAGCGCTCCTCGTGCGCCTTGCGGCTTGACGAGTGGCCGCCGGGTCCCGCCTCGGTTAAAATAATCTCCGATGGCGAAGTTTCATCTGCTCAACTTCGGCTGCCGTGCCAGCCAGGCGGACGGCGCGGCGCTCAAGAAGCAAATGCTGGAGGCGGGCTTCCAGGAAGCCGCCCGCCCCGGCGAAAGCCAGGTGGCGCTGCTCAACACCTGCACGGTGACCGCGCGCGCCGACGCCGAGGTGCGCCAAGTCATCCGCCGCCTGCACCGCGAACATCCCCAGTGCCGCATCCTGGTCACCGGCTGCTACGCCCAACGCGCCGCGCAGGAGATTGCCGCGCTCGATGGCGTCGGGTGGGTGGTGGGCAATTCCCACAAGCACACCGTGGCGGCGTTGCTGAGCGAAGCCTTCGGCACCGCGCCCCCCAGCGTACCTCCCCCAGCCTCACCGGCCACTGCCGAGGCCTCGCCGCGCGTGCTGGTGGGCGAGATTTCCGAGGAATTCCACTTTGCGCCCACCTTCGCGGCCGACCGCACCCGCCCCACCCTCAAGGTGCAGGACGGCTGCGACGCCCGCTGCGCCTTTTGCGTGATTCCGGCAGTGCGCGGCGCGAGCCGCAGCCTGGCCCCCGAGCGCGTCGTCGCTGAAGTCGAAGCCCTCGTCCAAGCGGGCGCACAGGAAATCGTCCTCTCGGGCATCAACCTGGGAAGCTACGGGCGCGACCTGGGCCGGCACATCACTTTCCTCGGCCTGCTGGAAAAGATTCTGGCTGAAACTTCCGTGTCCCGGCTGCGCATCAGCTCCATCGAGCCCATGGACGTCACCCCGCAGCTCATCCGCCTGGCGGCCTCGGAGCCTCGCCTGGCGCGGCACTTCCACGTGCCCCTGCAGAGGGGCTCGGACCACATCCTGCGCGCGATGAACCGCCGCTACTGGACGCGCCACTACGCCCAGCGCGTCCTGGCCATCCGCGAGCAGCTTCCCGACGCCGCCCTGGGCGCCGACGTGATGGTGGGCTTCCCGGGTGAGACCGCCCAAGACCACGCCGCGAGCCTGCGTTTCATCGAATCACTGCCTTTCACCTACCTGCACATCTTTCCTTTCTCCGCGCGCCCCGGCACCCCCGCCGCCGCGCGCCCCGGACAGGTGAACGGGCGCATCGCGCGCGAGCGCTCCTCCGAGCTGCGCGCCGCCCTCGCCCCCAAGCGCCGCGCCTTCCTCGAGGCCCAGGTGGGCCGCCGGCTTTCCGCCCTCACCCTCGACGAGCAAGAAGAGGGTAGCCGCGTCGCCCTGAGCAGCAACTACCTCAAGATCCTTCTCCCCGAAGCCTCCGTCGCTCCCAACCAACTGCTCGAGGTCGCAATCGGCCGCGTGCACGGCGACCTGCTCTACGGATATAAGGCTCCGCGTTGATCCGTCAACGAATATGGCTGTCCGGAGGGGTCTCGAACCGGGTGCGGTCCCCCTCTCCCCGCCGGTTAACAGGGAGAGGGGACGAGGGTGAGGGGGTGTGACGGGGTGCGAGGTCGGCGGCACGACTCAAGTCATGCCCTGACGCGCGTCGCATGTGGTTTTGCTGCGTCTTCTAATATCGGATCCCGTAAATCGGCCACGCGTAGGCGGCGACCACATCCAAGACGCCGGTGCCATCCAAGGGAGAAGCGATGGCGGCGGCGTTGCGCAGCAAGTCAATCGGATTCGTTACGCCCGACGCCATGGCTCTCCCCGCCTGGGTGGCGTTATACGTCTTGTAGGTACTGTCCGCGGTATCCACGGACTCCCGAATTCTCTCTTGTTGGGCGGGGCTAAGCCTGCGCCACGCTCCGACCAGGCCGCCCGTCCCTCCGCCTTTGCTTCCCTTGGCCTCTTTGGCAAAGTTTCTGAGGCTCCCCATCATCGGCTCGAGGGCCCTAAAGACCTCCTCGGCGTGCGCGCCGGCTTTTCCAGCCCTTGCCGCTTCGCCGGCCGCCTCGCCTCCGGGGACGAAGTTGACGGCAAGCCCGAGGACAGACGACGTCTGATCAGCCACCACTTTGGCGCAGATCCCGCTGCTTTCTGCGAAACCTGCTCCGCAATCCACGTAGCCCCGCGGCGTCTCCCCCCAGCACACCGGCCCTTCGCCGTGAAAACCGCTCCGGCACCCCGGGTAACAAAAGAGGCCGCTCGCCGATTGGCCGGGTGCGCACGACCTTTGAAGAACGTGCCCCACTCCGCGGCTGTAACTCAGATTTCCATTCTCTTTGCACAGGTAGGGCATGCCCGGCACGCCGTGGTAGCCCTTCCTGCAGGGCTTGTAACAGAGGCCGGTGATATTGATCTTGCCGTCTGGACATTGTTCCGTAAACGGCTTCGGGAACGTCCCGGCTCCTCGCGAATAAGGCTTGCCTGCCTTGTGCTGCCAGCAACGCGGCCCCGCGCCGTCATAGCCGCTACGGCAGGGCGGGTAGCAAAGGCTTGCATCATTGACATAACCGCTCGGGCACACCAGCTTGACGGGCGTACCCGCTCCGCGGGGGTAACTATTCTTCCAGTAAAACTCTTCCTCCTCATGGGCAACGGAAGGGACTACAGGAGTGGGAGTAGGAACATAGGAGTGGGTAACGGTTCCTCCGCCCCCAGTGGGAACAGCTTGCGGGCCGGCAGAGCCCGGCGAACAAACAGGCCCTCTGCCAACGTAACCCGGCCTGCAGGGCACGTAGCAAAGGCCGGATTGCTTCTCTCTGCCGGGGGGACACGCCGCACCCCTCATCACGTCAGGGAGTGTTCCCGCCCCCCTTCCGTAGGGTTCTTCTTGCGCGGATACCGGAGCTGCCACTCTGTACAGGCTGTTGGCCCAGCTCCCGCCGCACTTGTCTCCCGGGTTCCCCGCACAAGCCGCGTTGCACCTTCCCGCCGGCAACTGCCCGTAGCGGCCATAGCTGTTGCCGCAGAAGCACTGCGAGCCGTATTGCGTCCCCGCGTAACTAAAGCCTTCGGCGCGGCAGTGGTTCTCACACAACTCCGGCGTCATGTTCCCGGCCGACATGAATGCCGCCGGCAGATCGCGCGACTGCGCGTCCGCGAAACAGCCCAGGTAAGCGACGGGCCTCCCTCTCGAAAGTGTTACAGGGGCTGCCGGTCGGGGAACAACTCCTTCACGTCTGACGGGCGCCACCTCTCTACGAACAGGGGCGGCGGAAACGCGGTACAGGCTGTTGGCCCAGGCTCCGCCGCATTCTTCCCCACGGTTCCCCGCGCAAGGCACGTTGCACCTTCCCGCCGGCAGTTGCCCGTAGCGGCCATAGCTGTTCCCGCAAAAGCACTGCGAGCCGTACTGCGTGCCCGCGTAGGAGAAGCCTTCCGCCCGGCAGTGCTCCTCACAGAGCCCCGGCGTCAGGTTCCTGGCCGACATGAACCCCGCCGGCAGATCGCGCGCCTTCGTGTCCGCAAAACAGCCCAGGTAAGCCCCGCTCGTCTCCCTGCGTTCGACACGAACAACCGGCCGGGGAGCAACCGGCCTGACCGGCTCTTCCACTCTTCTACGGACAGGGTACCGAGGGGCGGCGGCCACGCGGTACACGTTGTTGGCCCAGCTCCCACCGCATTTTTCCCCCGGGTTGCCCTTGCAAGGCACGTTGCACCTTCCCGCCGGCAACTGCCCGTAACGGCCATAGCTGTTGCCGCAGAAGCACTGTGAGCCGTATTGCGCTCCCGCGTAACTAAAGCCTTCGGCGCGGCAGTGGTTCTCACACAACTCCGGCGTCATGTTCCCGGCCGACATGAACCCCGCGGGCAGATCGCGCGCCTTCGTGTCCGCAAAACAGCCCAGGTAAGCCCCGCTGTCTGCCGCGGGAGGTGCAACACCGGCAGCCGGTTGCGGAAAAGCTTCCCCGGCCGGAGCCAGGGAGATTGCCAAGACGCAATTCGAGCCCTGAGCAACGTATCCCGGCGGGCAGGGCTGGCGATTTGCGCCCCCGCCAGGGACCTGTCCCCATGCCGGCTGAACCGCGGCTGCCTGGAAAAGCGCGATTAAGAGGATAAGAAGAGCCCCTTCACATTTCCTCATTCGTGGTTTCTCCCCTCCCTGCGGTGTAAGTTTGCACTCCGGTCCGCCCGCCCTGCGGAGGCCGCCGTGGCGACTGGGCAATCGGCTCTTGTCTTGCCCACGTCTTGTGTGCAAGTCGGATTCCCGGGCCCCAAAGAAGCACCCGCTTGCGGAATTAAAGCGGTGTCAGCGTCATTCCCGTAACCAAGTCACGGCTTAACACCCTCAGCGCGACTCTGCGAGGTCAAACGATCTAGCCCTGCTGCTTTTATTAAATGCCCCTTGAATTAAACCGAACGTATACCGCGCCTTGTGACCTGTCAAGGTGGAAATTGCATTGCCGAAAGAAATGATGAGTGATGGGGGCGAGGCACGAGCCCCTCTTGCCACGCGGCAGGCCCGTCCGCGGACGAGCGGTCCCCCAGAAATATAGCTTGCATCTTGCAAGTCATCGCAGTATGCTCGCCGCGTTGCCAAGGAAGCGAAAGTCCAAACACCGGTCGGGCTGTCCGGTGAGCGCGTCGCTCGAAGTCTTCGGGGACCGCTGGTCGCTGCTGATTATCCGCGACCTGATGGTGCGCGGCTATCGCACCTTCAAAGAGTTCCAGCAATCGGGCGAAGGCATTGCCAGCAACATCCTGGCCGACCGCTTGCGCAAGCTCGAAGCTTCGGGCATCTTGGGCCGGGAACAGGGCGAAAGCGACAAACGGCAAGTGAATTACCGGCTGACGGCGAAGGGCATTGATCTAGCCCCGGTGCTGCTCGAGTTGCTGATTTGGGGCGCTCACCACGAATCGAGCGGCGCGCCGCGCGCCATCCTCGAAGGCATGATACGCCATCGCCCGGAGATCCTGGCGGAGGTCCGCCGCCGCTGGCAGGAGCGCGACCCGACTCCTTTGCAAGTCGCCGGCGAGTGGCGTCTGCCGGGAATGGGTTAGCGAGCAGGCGCGCGAATCGCTCGCCCAAACTCACGTTGCGGAAGGAGGCCTTAGTGCAACTGGATGCTCACGTCGGTTTTAACGGTTCGTGCGAGGCGGCGTTCAAATTCTACGAGAAAGCCCTGGGGGGCAAGATTATCTACCTGAAGACGTACGGGGAAACTCCCATGGGCGCCGGCATGCCCGCCGGCTGGGACAAGAAAATCATTCATGCCTCGCTCAAGCTGGGCGACCGGCTGCTGATGGGCTCGGACGCGCCGCCCGAGCGTTTTAAGCCCCCGCAGGGTTTTACCTTGTCCCTGGACGCCAAGGATCCCGAAGAAGCCGAGCGGTTGTTTCAGGCGCTATCCGAGAAGGCCCAGGTCCAGATGCCCATGCAGGAAACTTTCTGGGCCCGGCGCTTCGGCATGTTGACGGACCAGTTCGGCATCCCGTGGATGGTCAACTGCGGCAAACCAGCTTAGTCCGAGTTTTTGACGAAGACCTGAAAGGCAGAAAAGGAGCGAACGATGAGCAAAGTAAGAGTCCTGGTGGGCACCAAAAAGGGCGCGTTCATTCTAACTTCCGACGGGAAACGCCAGAACTGGGACGTCAGCGGGCCCTTCTTCACCGGCTGGGAGATTTACCACCTCAAGGGCTCGCCGGCCGACCCCAAACGCATCTATTGCTCGCAGTCGAGCGGCTGGTTCGGGCAAGTCCTCCAGGTTTCGAACGACGGCGGCAAGACCTGGAACGCGCCCGGCGGCGGGGTCACCATGCAGGGCCCCATGCCCCAAGGGGAGAGCAACCGGTTCGTCTACGACACTTCCGCCGCGACCGGCAAGCCCCTCACCACGCACCAGTGGTACGACGGCACGCAGCATCCCTGGGAGTTCAAGCGCGTCTGGCACCTGGAGCCTTCGCTCACCGATCCCGACATCGTATACGCG
>JBJKQV010000104.1:0-18491 GCA_046704985.1 Terriglobia bacterium | reverse complement strand
ATAGTTCTAATGACGGCCGCGGCGGCGAGGATCTGAATGAGCTCGGCCGTCAGGTGGCCTGCGCGCGCCCGCGAAGATTTCCCGGCTGGTGAGTATGCTATGCTTCTTGTTGACCCGCGTTCATTGCGATGGCGACCAACTCAAAAAAACCGTCCGAGCAGGCGCCTCTGGAGAAGATTTTCGGTCCCCAGGGGTGGCTGGCGCGCCATCATCGCGCCTACGAGTACCGCGCCTCGCAGCTGGAGATGGCCGAAGAGGTGGAAGACGCGCTCGAGCACAGCCATCACCTGATCGCGGAAGCGGGGACGGGAACGGGCAAGACGCTCGCCTACCTGGTGCCGCTCATCCGCAGCGGCCGGCGGGTAGTGATCTCTTCCGCCACCAAGAACCTGCAGGAACAGATTTTCTTCAAAGACCTGCCGTTTCTGAAGAAGCTCTTTCCCGACCTGCGCGCGGCGCTGGTGAAGGGCCGGCAGAACTACCTCTGCCGGCAGCGCCTCTACGACATTGAGAAGCAGCCGGTGCTCACGGGCATTGAGGACGTGGACCAGTACGCGCAGATTCGCGCCTGGGAACAGACCACCGAGACCGGCGACCGCGCCGAGCTCGAAAGCCTGCCCGATTCGAGCGCCTTGTGGCCGCTCGTCGACGCGCGGCGCGACATCTGCACGGGGCAGAAGTGCGCGCAGTTCGAGCGCTGCTTCGTCACCTGGATGCACCAGCGCGCCGCCGAGTCGCAAATCCTCATCGTCAACCACCACCTCTTTTTTGCCGACCTGGCGCTCAAGCAGATGGAATACGCCAGCCTGCTGCCCGACTATTCCGCCCTGGTTTTCGACGAGGCGCACGAGATCGAAGACGTGGCCACGCAGTATTTCGGCGTGCAGGTTTCGAACTACCGCCTCGACGACCTGGCCCGCGACACCGAGATGGCGCTGCGCCTGAAGGATCTGGAAGCTCCCGAGGTGCGCCGCGCGGTGGCCGAACTGCGCCGCCGCGGCGAGGCGTTCTTCGAGTTGTTTCCCTCGAGCGAGGGGCGAACCAGCTTCGACAATCGCGCCGAGTTTCTGCAAGGGAACCAGGGCGCATACTCGGGGCTGCTCAACGGCCTGTTGCGGTTGCAGACGGAGCTGGGGCGGGTGCGCGAGCGCCCGGAGGAGATCAACCGTCTAGCGCAGCGCGCCTCCGAGCTGCACGCCTCTTTCGAGTTGGTGCTGGAAGGCCGCGAGCGCAACCATGTCTACTGGTGGGATCGCCGCGGGCGCGGGGTGTTTCTGGAAGCCTCGCCCATCGACGTCTCCGCCATCCTGCGCGAGCGCTTGTTCGAGCAGGTGGAGACGGTGGTGCTCACCTCCGCTACCCTGGCCGTGGAAGGCAGCTTCAGCTTCCTGAAGAGCCGCCTGGGGATTTCCGGAGCGCGCGAGCGCGTCTTTGCGTCGCACTTCGACTACCCGCGCCAGGCGCTGCTTTACGCGCCCCTGCACCTGCCCGACCCGCGCGAGACGGGCTTTGCTCGCCTAGCGGCGGAAGAGCTCGTGGAGATTCTGAAGGCCAGCCGCGGGCGGGCATTCGCGCTGTTCACTTCCCACCAGCAGATGCGCGCCGTCTACGAGCTGGTGCGGCGGCGGGTGCGCTACCCGATGCTGCTGCAAGGCAGCGCGCCGCGCACGGCGCTGCTCGAGCGTTTTCGCTCGACGCCCCACGCCGTGCTCTTCGCCACCAGCTCCTTCTGGCAAGGCGTGGACGTGCAGGGGCAGCAGCTGAGCGCCGTAGTCATCGACCGGCTGCCTTTTGCCGTGCCCACGGACCCGCTGGTAGCGGCGCGCGTGCGGCTGATCAACGAGGACGGCGGCAACGGCTTTACCGACTACCAGGTGCCGCAGGCGGTCATCGCCCTCAAGCAGGGCTTCGGGCGGCTCATTCGCAGCGGCAGCGACCGCGGCGTGCTCGCCATCCTCGACCACCGCATCCTGCGCAAGCCTTACGGCCGCACCTTTCGCGAGAGCTTGCCTCCCTACGCGCAGACGAATCGGCTGGAAGAGGTCAAGGCGTTCATGCGAGAATTGTGAGCTTGAGAAGTCAGAAGCCAGAAGTTAGAAGCCAGAAGCCAGAAGGCCCAAGGGCGGGCTTCCAGCGTCTGGCCGACGGATACTGAGGGGCACGATTTGATCGTCCGGGAATCCCCCGGCGTAAGGTCCGTGGCGGAAAAGAAACGCGGAATCGCCAGCCTTTATTCTGGCTCCTGACTTCTGGCTTCTGACTTCTGATTTCCAAGGACTGAGGGCTGAAAACTCCATGTTTGAAGTTTCCGTTGACTACACCTTTGCCGCCGGGCACGCGCTGCGCGGCTACAAAGGCAAATGCGAGAACGTGCACGGGCACAACTACAAGGTGCGGGTGGTGGTGGAGGGCGAAGAGCTGAACGACATCGGCTTGCTGGTGGACTTCGTAGATCTGCGCTCTTCGATCAAAGCCATGGTGGAGCAGTGGGACCACCGCTTTCTGAACGATCTGCCGCCCTTTGACCGGCTCAACCCTTCTGCCGAGAACATGGCGCGCGTCTTTTGCGAAGGCGTGGCGCCGGAGGTGGCCCGGCACGGCGCGCGCGTGCGCGCGGTCACGGTCTGGGAGACCGACACCACTTCGGCCACCTTTACCCCTCGAAAGTAATCTCTGACCGGCTTCCTGTTTACGCTGCGCTGAGGCGGGTGCCGAGCGCTTCATTGGACGCCACGGGGCTTGGCGCCGGGGTGACGCGCGCCACTTCCCCGGTCGCACCGTTCACTTCCACCAGCTCGCCGTCGTTAAGAAGCCGCGTCGCGTGCTTGACTCCCACCACGGCAGGCAGGCCGTATTCGCGCGCCACCACCGCGCCGTGGCTCATGATCCCTCCCACTTCCATAATTAGGGCGCCGGCGGTCAGAAACAGGGGCGTCCATCCCGGGTCGGTGAAGGGCGCGACGAGGATTTCGCCGGGGCGGAGCAGCGCTCCGTCGGCCGGGTCGAGCAGCACGCGCACCGGGCCGCACGCCGTGCCCCAGGAAACCGGCGTCCCCCGCAAAGCGCCTTCCACAGTTTGCGATTGGACGGCCGGTTTGCCGTCGCTGCGCACCAGCAGCGGCGGGTGCGCGCGCATCTGGCGCGCAAACTGCAGCCGCCGGAGGGGAATCTGCTCCCGCACCCACGCTGCGTCGAGTTCCCCGGCGGCCAGGCGCTCGATCTCGGGAATGGAGAGGTAGAAGAAATCTTCCTGTTTTTCGAGCACGCCGCGCTCGGCCATGCGCCCGGCCACTTCCAAGTAGAAGCCGCGAATGTGCGCCACGCCGATGAGCAGGTAGAACTTGTAGGCCTCGCGCAGCGGCAGGCGCTCTTCCAGGACCCGCACCAGCCCGCGGAAGATGCGGCGGCGCAGAGGGTGCCAAGTCAGCCCGCGATGGACGGCGGCCTTGGCGTCCTCGTGAGCGCTCACCTGGCGCTCGTAGTGCTCGCGCGGCGTGGGCTGGCCGGGCGGGTGGGCGAGAAAATTACGCAGGGTTTCGTAGACAAACGCCGGGTCCTCCCGCCAGCGTGGGCAGGAGAAATCGAACTCGCGCACGGCGCGATGCCCGTGGGCTCCCAGGAACACTTCCAGGCGCGCCAGGAACTGCCGGCCGGCGGCGCTTTCGCCGAGCGCCCGGGGAACGTCCGCAATCGCGTGCCCGCTGAAAACCGCGCGCACTTCCGGCCCGGCGCCTGCGGCCACGTCCCAGAGCGCCAGGGCGGTTTCCATGGTGGGATTGCCCCGCCCGCCGGAGAGCAGCGGCGGCAGCGTCTCCTCAAGCCCCCAGCGATGAAGCAGCCACGACAGCAGCGGCAGCGCCGGCAGCGCCAGACATCCGGCCGCCAGTGCCTCCAGGGAGCGCGGAAGGTTTTCCGCCGCGAGGTAGCGGGCCAGCGCCAGGAGGGTCTCATCGCCCAGCATGCCCAGATTAATGCGCGCGAATGCGCCGACCTCGGCGCGCGCGTCGTGGAGCTGCTTCCAGGCGTAGGCGGGCCGGGTCTTGCGAAGCAACTGGCCGGTCAGATGTGTGGCTAGCCGCACCGTCCTCAACAGGCTCCACGGCCGGCGCACCGGTATTAGTTCTCCCTTGGCCAGGGATTCTTCCAGGCACGCGCCCGCTTCCGCGTCGGCGGCGCGCGTGATCTTGACCGTCAGCCAGGGCGACATGAACCCAGCCATAACGTTGGTGTTCAAATAGATCCGCCCCTCCACCAGGTCAATGCCGTTGGGAGCGTCGTCAATATTCTCGGCGCGACCGAGCACCCCCAGCACGCGGGAGATTTGGGGAAACACCAGATAATTCCAGAACGACCAGGAAAAGGGCGTATGCGGATAGGGCATAGCTTCGCGCACGTTGTGGTTGGCCCATAGGGTGAGGCGGCCGCGGCAATGCTCGGCGTTCCAGCGGCTGCCAAAATGCACCTCGGGAGGGCGCGGCCCCGCCGCCGTCACCGCGCGCGCCTGCAAAAGGTAAAGGCGCCCGCCGGCGAGCGCCCATTCGATGTCCGCGGCGCGCCCCAGAAGGCGCTCGGCGGCCAGCCCCAGCTGGGCCAACTCCGCCAGGCGAGCGGAACCGAGCAAGTCGCCCGTCGCCTCGCCTCGCGCTTCCAAGACCTCGTGCGGCGCCCGCCGCCGCAGCCGATAGCGGTCCGGAGTGACCCGTGCGGAAACCACCTGGTCGCCCAAACCGCGGGCCGCCTCGATGACGATTTCGTCCAGCGCCCCGGTGACGGGATTCAGTGTAAACAGCACGCCCGCCGCCTCGGCCTGCACCATGCGCTCGACCACTACCGCCATGGCCACCGATTCTTCCGCAATGCCCCGGTCCCTGCGATAGGCAACGGCGCGCTCGGTGCGCAGCGACTGCCAGCAGGCGCGCACTGCCTCCACCACCTCTTCACCGCCCGTGATGTTCAGGAAACTCTCCTGTTGCCCGGCAAAAGACGCCTCGGGGAGGTCCTCGGCCGTCGCCGATGAGCGCACCGCCACCGCCCCGCCGCCCATGTCCCGGTAAGCGGCGGTTATCTCCGTGCGAACCTGCGCGTCCATGCCACGGCAGAAGGCTCCCGTAGTGACGCAGAAGCCTTCCGGTACCGGCAATCCTCCGGCGAGTAATGCTCCCAGCTGCGCGCCCTTGCCTCCTGCCCAGGGCAGGGCTTCGGCGTTTAACCGGCTGAGGGGAACAACCAAACGGTCGGCAGGGTGAAGGTCAGCCACAGGCGCGCTCCTTGGAGAGAAGTATAAGAGCGCTGACGAACTGCTATGACTGGGGGGATTCTACCACCGGGAAGCGCCCTGTCGGCACGCGAATCTTCTGGGGATGGGAGGACTTTCCGGACGGGGCAGCGGGAGTTGGGACGCGCCCCAACGAGCTTCACCAGGTCCAGAAAGCGACGGCAGGGTGAACGTCGGCGTGGTGCTGCTGCGAGCAGACGCCTTCTTTGCAGAAATAGACGTCGGCGCACCACCGGCAGCGGGTCAGGTGGTCCTTCTCGCGTACGGTGCCGCAGACGGCGCAGGCTTCCAGAAGGTCGGCGACCACGTGCCGCGAATAGTTACGCCAGTTCTCCATCACATCGTGCTCTTCCCGGATTTTCGCCATGTCTTCTTTATTCAACATAGCCGCCTCCAGGTCGTTCCATATTATATGATGCAATCCAGGGGCCAGATGTCGCACAAGTCGCAGAGCGGCGGAGACTTTCTGTCAACCCCTGTGCTTTCAACGATTCCCGGCCCGCGTCGGCGGCCTGCGCTGGCGCGCCCGGCCACCCCAGTCTTCCAAATCGTGTAATGTCTGTATCTAAATGACCCCTTTTAGGAATGGGTTGAGTTATGGTTTCAACGGGGATAGTATGGTGCAGGTGAAAGAAGCTTGAGGGAGGAACGTATGTCTTTTCCACGTGTAGGTCGAGGGGTCGGGCTTGTTGCCGCCCTGGCCTTTATGCTGTTTCCGGCGGTTTCCTTTGCACAGACAGGCGGACTGACGGGTACGGTCACGCTGCAGGACGGCACCAAGTGTGTGGGGTGCAAGATCGTGATCGAGCGCCAAGATATTCACGGAGAGTACCACACCAAGACCGGCAAGCACGGCAAGTACATCTATATCGGGTTGCCCTTGGGGGTTTACAAGATTACCCTTCAGAGCCCCGCGGGCCAGATGCTTTTCTACTATGGAAATAAGCGCGTGGATATGGGGGATCCGACGGTGGTGGATTTTGACCTCCCCAAGGAGGCCAAGCGCCAGGAAGCGAGCCCCGAATTCCAGAAGCGGCAAGCGGAGCAGGAGAAAGAGCAGAAGCGCTTTGCCGGTCTGAAGCAGCTTTACACGGAAGGTAACGCGCTGCTGGCCCAGAAGCAGTATGACCAGGCGGCGGCCAAGTTCACGGAGGCCGAGCCCCTGGCCAAGGGCAAGAACCTGGTGGCCATTTTGGAGCGCCTGGCGGAGGCCTACTCGCAAGGCAATAAGTACGACCAGGCCATAGCCACCTACAAGAAGGTCCTGGACCTGAATCCCGACGAGGCGGGCATCCACAACAACCTGGGCAGCGTCTACGCGCACCAGGGCAAGATCGACCTGGCCAAGGCGGAGTTCCAGAAGGCCGCGGAAATCGACCCCACGCACGCGGCGCGCTATTACTTCAACCTGGGCGTGGTGCTGTACAACAGCGGGCAGATGGACCCGGCTTCGGAGTCCTTCAAGAAGGCTACCGAGCAGGATTCCAACTACGCCGACGCCTACTTCTGGCTGGGTCAGTCCCTGCTGGGCAAGGCGAGCACTGGGCCTAATGGCCAGGTGATTGCCGTCGCCGGCACCAAAGAAGCTTACGAGACCTATCTGAAGCTTCAGCCCAACGGCCCCAACGCCGCCTTGGCCAAGTCGGTCCTCGCCACCCTGCAAGGGGGGGTGGAGACTAAGTACGTCAAAAAGAAGAAAGGCCACTAGGCCTTTTCCGCATCGGTGAAGTCCCGCGCGCCCGCCGCCGGGCGCGCGGCGCGGGGCTTTGGGGGTGACGGAGAGTGAAAAAGTCTCCTTGGCTGCTGGCGGCGCTGCTCGTGGCCGTCCTTCCTCTGGGTGCCGACACCATTTATCAGATCAACGCCCTGGGCAAGCGCGTGGTCGTCCAGCGCCAGGCCATCGTCACCGAGAACGATTCCACCTACGTCGTCTACAAGCATTTTGACCTGAAAGACCAGCGCGTCGAGCGCGTGCGCCTGCAGCAAGGCAGCCTGCCTTATCAGGTGGATGCCGGGACGCCCGCCGAGCACCAGCAGATCGTCGGCATGTGGAAGGCCTTCGGCTTCAAGGGCACGGTCACCGACACGGCTGGCAAGACCACTCGCGTCTACGACCTTTACATCGATTTCTACCCTCCCAAGGGCCGCAACTTCCTCCTCGAGTCGGTTCCCGCCATGACCAGCCTCCCCCTGGAGCTGGACGGCGGCGGCGCCGACGTCATCCCCTTTTCACGCATCCTCGACATCACCTTCAACGGCCCGCGACTGACCGTCACCTTGCGCGACGGCAGAAAGGAATCGGGGCGTTTCCTGATGCCCACCCAGCAGCCCGCCGAGACCCGCCTGCTCGGCATCACGGACCAGTATAAGCCGTCGAGCGAGGACGTCTTCGATTTTTCCATCCCCCTGACGAGCCTGAAGGAAGTCCGCTTCCAACACTGAGCGCCTCTGGGCGGCAGTTTCCTCTCGCGGTTCTCTTACAAATTTCAAATCTCCGCCTTGCGCGTGCTGCCGGGCACGGGGCGGCAAATTCCGGGTTTGGTTTGCGGCGCGATTCCGGTATGATGCCGGGGCAAAAAGCCGGGCCAAGGGCGGCGCCGGAACTGGCCGCGCCTGCGGCTTGGCGTTCGCCATGCCTGAGCCTTCCCAACCCGTCGCGCCTTCGGCTGCCTCCGCACCCCTCCGCCGCGAGCACTGGCACGCCGTCATCGCCTGCTTCCTGGGCTGGACGCTCGACGCGTTCGACTTCTTCGTTGTCGTCTTCATGATGGACGCGCTCGTCCGGCAGTTTGGGGTGAGCAAGACGGAAGTGGTGCTCACCATCACCTGGACGCTCGCCATGCGCCCTGTAGGGGCTTTCCTGTTCGGCCTTTTTGCCGACCGCTACGGCCGGCGCGTGGCGCTCATCTCCAACGTCACCTTCTATTCCGTCATCGAAGTGCTCTGCGGCTTCTCGCCCAGCTTCGGGGTTTTCATCCTGCTGCGGGCGCTTTACGGCATCGGCATGGGCGGCGAGTGGGGCGTGGGCGCCTCTCTGGCCATGGAGGTGGCGCCCAAGCGCTGGCGCGGCGTGCTCTCCGGAATCTTGCAGAGCGGCTATTCGATCGGCTACCTGTTGGCGGCAATTGCGGCGCGCTTCATTCTGCCCGCCTGGGGCTGGCGCTAGATGTTCTGGGTGGGCGCCGTGCCCGCCCTGCTGGCCCTCTACATCCGCGCCAAGGTTCCGGAGTCGCAGGCCTGGATCGAGCACCGGGAGGTCAGCGTCCCGGCCATCCTCAAGACTCTGGGGCGGCACTGGAAGCAGTTCATCTATCTCGCCGCCATGATGACCCTGATGATGTTCCTCTCCCACGGCACCCAGGACCTCTACCCCGATTTCCTGATGGAAGCGCACAAGGTAGCGGCCAAAACGGTTTCCGACCTGGCGGTGCTGTACAACCTCGGCGCCGTGGCGGGCGCGATCGTCTTCGGCCACTACTCTCAGCACATCGGGCGCCGGCGCAGTATGATGCTGGCGCTGGGGCTTTCGTTGGTGATGATTCCCTTGTGGTCCTTCGGCAGCAGCATCGGGGTGCTGGCGCTGGGCGCCTTCCTGATGCAGGTGGGCGTGCAGGGCGCCTGGGGAATCATTCCCGCCCACCTGAACGAACTCTCGCCCGATTCCGTGCGCGGGCTTCTGCCCGGACTGGCCTACCAACTGGGAATTCTCTTCGCCGCCCCCACCAATACCATCGAGTACGCCCTGCGCGATTGGGTCGGCTACCGATGGGCGATGGCGGGATTTGAGATTGCCGTCATCGTCGTCTGCGCCACCATCATTGCCTTGGGCCCTGAGCGGCGCGGCAAAGAGTTCCGCCGAGTCCCACCCACTCCCGCCGTTTAGCGCTAACGGGCGGGATTGGTCGCGGCGCCGCGCGGGGTGTATACTTATCTTTCGGGCATTTCCCAGAATTGAATCGACGCGGCCGCGCGCACGCACTAAACCTTCGAGCGCGCCCGGAAACCCGACGACGAGCGAACAGCATGGCGACACCTGAAATCCCGCCCACCGAAACTCCAGCCGAGGAAGTGCACAAGCCCGCCGGACCTTGCGCCATGGTGATTTTCGGCGCGGCGGGCGACCTCACCTCGCGCAAGCTCATCCCGGCGCTTTACAACCTGGCCAAGGCGCGCCTGCTCTCCGATAACTTCCAGGTGGTCGGCTTCTCGAAGGAAGACCTTGACGACCAGGGATTCCGCCAGCACGTCTTGCGCTTCCTGGACGGCGAAGACAAGAGCTGCGACGCCTGGAAATGGTTTCAGGACCGCCTCTTCTACCAACGCGGGGAATTTGAGGACGCGGCCGCCTTCCAGAAGCTTGCCGCGCGCTTGGCGCAAACCGACCAGGCGAGCCACACGGCGGGCAACTACCTCTTCTACCTGGCCACCGCTCCGCGCTTCTTCGGCAGCATCGTGGAGCAGTTGGGGCGCGCTGGCCTGGCCGAACAGAAGGGCGGCCAATGGCGCCGCGTGGTTATCGAAAAGCCTTTCGGCCACGACCTCGATTCCGCCAAGGCGCTCAACCGCCAGATCAAGACCGAACTGGCCGAAAACCAGATTTACCGCATCGACCACTACCTGGGCAAAGAGACGGTGCAGAACATCCTGGTCTTCCGCTTTTCGAACGGCATCTTCGAGCCCATCTGGAATCGCCGCTACATCGACCACGTGCAGATTACCAACGCCGAAACGGTGGGCGTCGAGCAGCGCGGCGGGTACTTCGACAAGGCGGGCACGCTGCGCGACATGGTTCCCAACCACATGATGCAGCTCATCAGCCTGACCGCCATGGAGCCGCCCGTTTCGTTCGAGGCCGACGCGGTGCGCGACGAGCAGGCCAAGATTCTGCACGCCATCCAGCCCCTGAGCGGTGAAGAGGTCCTGCACCGCGCGGTGCGCGGGCAGTACGGGGAAGGGACGGAGGGCCAGGAGCACGTCAGCGCTTACCGCGCCGAGCCCGGCGTCTCGCCCGACTCGCGCACCGAAACCTTTGTGGGACTCAAGCTGGGCATCGATTCCTGGCGCTGGGCGGGCGTTCCCTTTTACCTGCGCACCGGCAAGCGCCTCCCGCGCCACCACACCGAGATCACCATCCAGTTCAAGCGCGCGCCCTTCATCCTCTTCCGCCAGACCGCCGTGCACCGCCTGCAAACCAACCAGCTGGTGATTCAGATCCAGCCCGAAGAGGGCATCTCGCTCAGTTTCGGCGCCAAGGTGCCGGGGCCGGTGCTGCGCCTGGGCACCGTGGACATGAACTTCGAGTACTCGAAATATTTCGGCAGCGAGCCCTACACCGGCTACGAGGTGCTGCTCTACGACTGCATGATGGGCGACGCCACGCTCTTCCAGCGCGCCGACATGGTGGAAGCGGGCTGGAGCGTCGTGGACCCGGTGCTGGACGTCTGGACGGCCCTGCCGCCGCGCAGTTTCCCCAATTACCCGGCCGGCGCCTGGGGGCCGCGCGAGGCCGACGAGCTGCTGGAGCGCGACGGGCGGCGCTGGAGGAAAATCGGCGATGATTCTCGCGGGTGACATCGGCGGGACGTTCGTCCGCATGGCGGGCTTCCGCACGGAGGGCAACGCGCTCCGCCTGGAGGTACAGCGCATCTACCGCGGCAAGTCTTTCGGCGCCTTGAGCGAAATCGTCAGCAGGTTCGTCGGTGAGGAGGGCATGGCGGTCGACCGGGCGTGCTTCGGAGTGGCGGGCCCGGTGCGTGCCGGGCGTTGCAAGACTTCCAACCTTCCCTGGTTGATTGACGCGCGCGAATTGGCCGGGCAGTTGCGCCTTCCCTCCGTCGGGCTTATCAACGACCTGGAAGCCTACGCCTACGGCATTGACGCGCTGCCGGCGCGGGATTTCGTCACCTTGAGCGAAGGCCGCCCGGAAGCGGCCGGCAACATGGCGGTCATCTCCGCCGGCACGGGACTGGGCGAGGCGGGTATGCACTGGGACGGCTGGCGGCATCGCCCCTTCGCCTGCGAGGGCGGCCACGCCGACTTCGGACCCCGCAACGATTTGGAAGTGGAGCTTTACCGCTACCTCGCGGCTCGATACGAACACGTGAGCTGGGAGCGTGTGCTCTCGGGCCCGGGCGTGCTTGCCATCTACGAGTTCCTGCGCGACACCCGGCGCGGCGAAGAGCCCGCTTGGCTGAAAAGCGAGCTGGCCGGCCACGCCGACCCGCCGGCCCTTATCTCGCGCCTGGCGCTGGAAGGCAAAGCGCCCCTCTGCGAGCAGACCCTGGATGTCTTCGTCGGCGCCTACGGCGCCGAAACGGGGAATTGCGCGCTCAAGTTTCTGGCCACCGGCGGAGTCTTCATCGGCGGGTCCATCGCCGCCAAGATCGTCCCCAGGATGCAGGCCCCCGCGTTTCTGGAAGCATTCCTTGCCAAGGGACGCATGCGCGCGCTGCTCGAGGACGTGCCCGTCAAGATCGTGCTCAACGACAGCGCCGGGCTGTTCGGCGCGGCGCGCTGCGCGCTCATCCAGAAAGCCTTCGGAACTCCTTCCTTAAGCTGAAGCCGCGAGTCAGGGAGAGGGTAGGAGCGATTCATGAATTGCCCCTGCGCCGGTTCGGGAGGTTTGGCCGGCCTGTAGCACCCCCCTTCGGGGCAGCATGCCTGGCGCGGCTCAGCGGATGTAATATCCGGCGATTCGCCACGCCCCGTCCTTCTCCAGCATGGCGGTGACGGTTTCGATGGCCGACTTCTTGTTTTGGAACGAGGTCTGGAACTGCATCACCACGTATTCCCCGTCCGGCGCCCCGGGCAGCGAAGTGGCGTAGGTCTGCTTCTTGAGGTCGCGCGTCACGAGCGCGCCCAGCGGTTTGCGGGCCGCCTGCAACTTTTCCGCCCACTCCTGCTCAGGAACCGCGGCGCGCACCATCGCGGAGGCTTCCTTCCAACTCTCGGCGTATTGGCCGGAGTCCACCAGGTGCAGCCAGGTGTTGGCCGCCGCCGCGGCGGCCTTCTCCTGCTCGGCGTGCTGGGCCAGGAGCGCGGTGGGAACCAGAAAGGCGCACAGAACCATCAGCGCGGTCAGCTTGCGAGTCATTCTTCCTCCTCAGGAGACGGTTTCTTGCCGGCGGAAACGTCCGCGACGGTCAGGCGGCTGAGCGCACCATAGCGCTCGGCGCCCGACAATGCAAGACCCGGGTCGCGAGCTACCTCGTCACCCCGCCCGAGCGGGGCGGCCTCTTGCCCATCATCTGCCTGAGCACCACTACCTGCCCGGCGTGATAGCTGTTGTGCGTGGCGATCACGTGCAGCATGCCCAGCCGCGTGTGCGGGCCGCGCTTCGCCAACAGGTCCAAGCGGCGAGACTCGCGCGCCATCTGCTCCAGCCCGGCACGAAAGTCACGCACCGCGCGTTGCCACGCTCGGGCATTGGCGGGAGCGGCTGCGGGCCAACTGGCCGAAGCGTGGCGCGGGACGCGCGGCTTGCCGCCCTTCAGCCACACGAGCGCCCAATCCTGCCAGTAGTTCATGTGCCACAGCAGTTGATAAACCGAGTGCTTCGAGCCCCTCGGCCGCGACCCCGCAGCCTTCCAGTCCAGACCTTCGAAAAGGTTCTTGGTTGCCGCGTGCGCGCCCTTTCCGATGAGGGCGCCGGCCAGGATCTTTTGCAGCAACTTGCCTTCGTGGGTCATCGTTCACCTCCGCCTGCTCAGTGTAAGAACACCTGCAACTGCGCCTCCAGGGCATTGTTGGGAATCTGGCGGGTGAGCTCGCGCTTGATCACGTAGTTGGCGCCCAGGCGCAGGTGGTCGCCGGCAATCCGCCAGTTGAGCCCCAGGGTGGTCCATCGCAGGTCGTGTGAGTCTGCCACCGCGCGGTCGGGATTGAAGGTTTCGTACTTCGCCACCGCCTCGTATTTTCGCAGGAAGTTATAAGTGCCCTGGACGTAGAAACCGCTGGCGCGCACCTCGCGCAGGGTGGCGGGCTGGGGAAGATAGCGGGCGTAGAAATACTCACCACGCAGGCTGAAGGGGCTGAAGTCGGCGCGAGCTTGGAGGTTATAGTGCGTGTCGCGGCCGGCAAAGTGCGCGTAGCCAAGCGCCGCCGTGCCGGGCAACTGGTCGGCGAAATTCTGCGCGTGGTCGTGGCGGGTCGAGAAGGCGCCGCCCACGCTAACAAGGTCGTGGCGCTTGCTCTTGGCCGGCGAGCGGTAGAGCACGCCTTCCAACTGCCCCACCACGAGGGGCGAGTTCCCACGGAAGGGGTTGTTGGCGGCGTTGCCGTCGAAGACCCCCGCCGCGTAGTAGAGCCGCCGCGCGGTAAACCAGGCGTCCAGTTGCACGCCCCGGTCGCGCGAGTACGAGCCGCCCAGTTGCCCGTCGGGAATCAGACGGTCGGTCACCTGCGCGCGGTCCAGGCTGGCCAGTTGGTAGTCCGGAGTGAGCCGCTCGAGCGAGAAGGGCGGCTTGAGCTGGCCCACCGTCAGGTGGGCGTATTTCCAGCCCGTGTATCGAATCCACGCCTCCTGCACGTAAGCGCGCCCGTCGGTGCGCGTGTGGTTGCCTTCCTTGAAAATTCCCTGGACGAAGTACTCCAGGTGAGGCCGCAGCTGCCCCCGCAGGATGAGCTTGTAACGCCGCAAGGAGAAGAAACTGGAAGTGTTTTCGAGGTCCGTGTAGCGCAACTGAAAGTAGGTGATCCACTCGAAACGCTTCGGCGCGGCGGCCGGGTTCGTGGAAGCGTCCTGGGCGGGCAGGGAAACCGGCAGCAGAAGACAAAACAGCAGGCCGGCAAACAGGGCGCCCGAACGCCTTCGCGCGCGCGCCGGGTTTCCTGCCGCCAGGGCGCAACTGCCACGCCGACGCGACACTCTGTCCGCATTCTCGAGGGGGGAGGGAAAAACGGGCACGACGGCTTAGCGAGCAAGTTCGCTGCCAGCTTTCGAACAACCTGCAAGCAAATCGTGCCGATACTTCCAGCTTTTTCACGGGAATAAGGCTTGTTCGCGTGCTTTGGCGCAGGGCTGATGCTGGGTGCAGCGCGTGGTAGTCTTTTTTGTCCGGACTTACCTTCCGAAGTGAGCCGTTTGGCCCAGTGGAAATAGTGGCAGGTAGGCAGCCTGGTATTTGCGGGCGCCTCGCTAGCCTTGGCGGGTGAGCTCGACGAGGGTGATTTCGGGCGTGGCGCCGACACGGATGGGCACGCCGATGGTGCCGATGCCGCGGTTGACGTAGAGCTGCCCGCCGGGTTTGGAGAACCAGCCGCGCACGTATGAGGTGACGAGGCGCGCGGGGGAGATGTTCTGGTCCACAAACTCCACGCTCACCTGCCCGCCGTGCGTGTGCCCCGCGAGGCTCAAGTCGATGCCCAGCGCCGCGGCGCGGTCAAAGGTGTTGGGATTGTGGCTGAGCAGGATGTTCACGGTATGGGGGTCGATGAGCTGCTCGATGCCCGCGAGGTATTCCTTCACATAGCCTTCCGTATGGTGGCCCATGGTGCGCCGCGTCTGGAAATCGACGCCCATGAGGTTCAGCGAATCCTTGCCGGCGGTGAGCGCGGTGCGTTGCTGGCGCAGGATGGGGATACCGCGCGACGCGAACATGCGGGTGATGGAATTCTCGCAGCGCGCCCACATCTCGTGATTGCCCAGGCAGCCGAAGACGCCCATCGGCGCGCGCAGCCCCGCCAGCGCCTCCACCACGGCGGGTTGAGTCGAAGGGTCCCAGGTGATGTAATCGCCGGTCAGCAGCGCCAGATCGGGTTTCAGGCGGTTGGTTTCGTCCACCACCTTGCGGATCTCCCGCGCGCTCATGAAGGGGCTGATGTGCAGGTCGGAGATCTGGGCGATGCGCAGCCCCTCGAAAGCCTTGGGCAGCCTTTCCAGGCGCAGGCGCCGGCGCGTCAGCTCGATATCCAGGCGCTCGATCAGGAAGCCGTACGCGCACACGGCAAAGGGCGCGGCGCTCAGCGCCACCGCCGTGCGCTCCAAAAACTGCCGGCGCGTTGCCCCGGGCGCCGTCGCCGGCGGAGGGTCGGCTGCGATGGGGGCCGGCTTCGCCGCG
This sequence comes from Terriglobia bacterium, assembly GCA_046704985.1. GTDB lineage: Bacteria > Acidobacteriota > Terriglobia > UBA7540 > UBA7540 > JBJKQV01. Next base: position 3,158 of record JBJKQV010000104.1, on the reverse strand, counting down.
GGCCGCAGTGCCGCCGCAGCCTTGCGGATTGTCACGAGGGCCAGCCGTACGCCCCGGTCGCCGATCCAAAACAGGATGACCAGCAGGAAGCCCAGGACGGAGCTGAACGCCCACCATCGGAAGGGGGCTTCCAGCAGCAAGGCGCTCCAGGTCAGGTGGGTGGGACTCGTGACGCGCTCCGCCCAGAGCAGATTGTAGGCGAAAAGCAGCAGATAGATTCCCGCCAGGGCCGCCCCCACCGCCCGGCGCGCGGCGCGCGGGCGCAGGACTTTCTCCAGCAGCTCCCCTGTCCGGCGTACCCAGAAGAGCTGGCTGGCCACGAAGATGAGCAGGAAGGCGAGGACGCCCAGCAGGCGCGTTAATTCTCTCCAAAACAGGCCCTGCGACATAAGTCTTTAGATGATACTCCTCGGGGAAAGGGTTTGGCGGGGGATTTCGAGCGTCCCCGGTGCGGTCCCGAGCGCCGAGCCCCGCCAGGCGGCCGCGGTCAGGGGAGGTAAGCCCCGGCGGAGGCGGGATTTGGCAGCTTCCCGGGAGGGCGGGTATGGCTCCCGGGCGGCTTGCATTAACAGGCACGCGGTACTATACTCTAGTGGGCGAAGGGAACAGGTGGGCGAAAGCCCACTTTTTTGTTGACGCCCAGGATTGGCGGTCCGAGAGCTGCGGCTGGGTTCCACACCTGGAGTTCTCAATACCCCGTACGTCAATCTTCTCTGAGTTTCATGGGTGTTGAACTGGAAGGTGTCCGCCGGATCGCCGAGCGGGTGGCGAGCTCGGAAGGGCTGTATCTTGTAGACGTGGAGCTGAAAGGGGGGAAGTCGAACCCCCTGCTGCGCGTTTACATCGACAAGCCGGGAGGCGTCTCGCACGCCGACTGCGCGCTGGTGAGCGAGCAGATAAGCGCCATCCTGGACGTCGAGGACCCGATTCCGGGTTCCTACATGCTGGAGGTTTCATCACCCGGCCTGGACCGCAAGCTGACGCGGCCGAGTGATTACGAGCACTTCGCGGGGCGGCGGGTGCGCGTGGTGCTGCGCGAGCCGCTGGCGAAGCAGAACGTGCTGGAGGGCCGCCTGGCGGGATTGGAAAGCGGCCGCGTCAAGCTCGACCTGGGCGAAGGCGGCGTGAAGGAATTGGAACTGGAGAACATCGCCAAGGCGCGGCTGGTGGTGGAGAAGTAGACGAAAGTAGAAATTAGAAGCTGGAAACTAGAAAGTAGGAATCAGAAGCCGGAGATGGCGAACCCGCCGCAACTCAGCAAGGCGGGATGATTTTCCAGTTTCAAATTTCCAGTCTGAGGAATCATGACAACCAGTCTCTTGTACCAGACGATTGACCAGCTGAGCCGCGAGAAGGGGATTGACCCCGAGGTGATCATCGCGGCGGTGGAAGACGCCATCCTGGTGGCCACCCGCAAGTATTACAAGAGCACCGAAGACCTCGAGTCGCACTTCAACAAGGAGACGGGGGCGGTGGAGGTCTTTGCGGTCAAGAAGGTGGTCGAGCAGGTGGAGGATCCGGTTCGGGAGCTGACCCTGGAAGAGGCGCAGAAGCTCGACCCGCAAGCCACCCTGGAGAGCGAGCTTCACATCCCCAAGGCTACCGACGTGCTGGGCCGCATTGCCGCGCAGACCGCCAAGCAGGTGATCTTCCAGAAGGTGCGCGAGGCGGAGCGCGAGACGGTTTACGCCGAGTACAGCCAGAGGATCGGCGAGCTGGTGAACTGCACGGTGAAGCGCCTGGAGGGTCCGGACATCATCGTGGACCTGGGACGCACGGAAGGGCGCATGCCGCGCAAGGAGCAGTCGCGGCTGGAGACCTATCAGATCGGCGACCGCGTGCGCGCCGTCATCGCATTGGTGGACCGCGCGGCGCGCGGCCCGCAGGTGATCGTCTCGCGCGCCGATCCCATGGTGGTGCAGAAGCTCTTCGAGATGGAAGTGCCGGAGATCTACGACAACACGGTGGTCATCCGCGCCATCGCCCGCGAGGCCGGGGAGCGGACCAAGGTGGCCGTCTACTCGCGCGACCCGGACGTGGACTGCGTGGGCGCCTGCGTGGGCATGAAGGGCATGCGCGTGCAGTCCATCATCCGCGAGCTGAAGGGCGAGAAGATCGACATCATCGAGTTCAACGAAGACATCGTCAACTTTGCCGCCAACGCCCTGAGCCCCGCCAAGATCAACCACGTCTCGGTGGCCGACGCCGAGCAGAAACACCTGGAAGTGATCGTGGACGACTCGCAGCTGTCGCTGGCCATCGGCAAGAAGGGCCAGAACGTGCGCCTGGCCGCCAAGCTGCTCGGCTGGCGCATCGACATCAAGAGCGAAGAAGAGAAGCGCCAGGAGATCGAGTCGCAGATGGCCGCCATGGCCCTGCGCGGCGCCGCGGTGTCGGAGTTGGAAGGGCTGGGCGGCAAGACCTTGGAGCGCCTGCGCGACCACGGCATCGAGACCGTCGAGCAACTCGCCCAGATGACCCCCGACGAGCTCACCCAAATCCAGGGTATCGGCGAGAAGACCGTGGAGCGCATCCGCCGCGTGGTGACCGATTACTTCGAGAAGGACCGCTCCGAGCCCGAAGAGGAGACACCTGTGGAAGAGGCGGCGGAGGAGACGGTCGAGGAGACGGCGGAAGCGTCTGCGGAAGCTCCCGCTGAGGAAGCACCGTCGGAAGAAGTCTCCGCCGAGGAAGCGGCTCCTGCGGAGGATGAAAGCGAAGAAGCCGTCGCGGAGGAAGCTGAGGAGGCCGCGCCGGAAGCGGCCGAAGCCGCGCCCGAAGAAGCACCGGCCGAAGAGGCGGTGTCCGCTGCCGCCGAGCCGGAGGCTTCCGGCGAAGAGGCCGCCGCGGAAGAGCCCAAGACGGCGGGCGAAGCAGGAGGCGAAACCGTGTAAGTGACATCGGAGGTGAGGGCGCCCGCGGCGGGACGAAGCACCCCGCGGCGCGCGGGAGAACGTCGAAAGAGGCGAAATGGGAAAGATTCGAATCAACGATCTGGCGCGCGAGCTGGAAGTCAAAAGCAAAGCAGTCCTGGAATACCTGCACGAGATCGGTATCGAGGATAAGAAGTCGCACTCCAGCGCCATCGAAGACGATCTGGCCGATAAGGTCCGCGAGCACTTCCACGCCCTGGGTGAGGAGGAAGAGCAGGGCGGAGC
>JBJKQV010000103.1:0-5785 GCA_046704985.1 Terriglobia bacterium | reverse complement strand
TGCGACGGCTTCTCCACACGCGACCTGTTGGACATCCATCGCCTGCTAAACGAACACTGGACCATCAATCGCCCGCCCCTGTTTCCCCCCAACCTGCGCGTACCGGAATTCAGGCCGGGCTGAGGCTCCCGCAACTAGGCTTGGTCCAAGCCTGCAAGAATTTCCCTTCGAAAACCGGCGGCGCCAAGTTTCCGCTAGTTGCCCATGGTGCCGCGTCCGCGGCAGTGAGGACTTGCCTGCGCCTGCCTGCTGCGGGCACGGCAAGCAGGCGCCGCCGCAACAATGAGTGCCCGGCACCGGCTGGTCATCCTTCCAGATCCTTTTCGGCCTGGCGTTTGCGGTGTTTGGGAGGTTTGGACTTGCGGTCTTGGTGGGTCTTCTCGGGCGGAGGGGAACCCAGGCGCAGGCGCGCCAAGCGCTTTACTTCCTTGCCGGCCCGAAAGGGTTTGGGCTTGCGGCGTTTCATACATCCCCTTCGGCGGCGCGGGGCTACTTCCACTGACTGAGGTCGGGAGGAAAATCGATGCCCCAGAAACTATCCACGCCCACAAATTCGATCCCGGTCTCGCGCCGTCCGGTCGCCGGATCGGGAGGAGCCTGATAAACCACCTTGAAGCGCGCCTGGCGCTCCGAGTCGGGCCGCTCCAGACCCATGATGGATCCCACCTTCAGGTCGTGGTGCAAGGTGACGCGGGCGCCGTACTTGGAAACCTCCAGGGTTTCCGAGCGCTCCTCGAACGTGTTGCCCTCCACGTTAGCGCCCGACAGGCGCACTTTCACGTGCAGGGACAGACGTCCGCTGCGCCGTCGCGGCGACCCTTCGTTTCCGGAAGTGTCCGAAGCCATCGGCAGGCCTCTTCAGATTCTCCGCCGACTTTCTAGCGGGTCAAGTTCATGCCCAAGCCTGCGGGCAAAATCTCTCTTGGCTCTATATAGCGAGCTTGGCGGAAGTGTGTCGGAGTCGAACCGACCGGTCCACCATCGGCAGACCCATGGGATTTGAAGTCCCAGGCGGACACCCGCCCGCATGCACTTCCGCCCCTCAGTTTGCCCCAACTCATCGGAGGCTGCAAGACGAATTCGCTCCGCCGGCGCGTCCAGCGGGTCTTTTCCCTCGGGAAGAACTGGCGCGTGGCGAAGTCTGTTATACTTCCGCGGACGCAGGGCGTACGAGGTTCTTACCAAATGGGCAATGGCGACGGGAAGGGCGGTCCAGGGGCGGCAGGCCGTGCGGGAGCGACTGCGGGGCTGCTGTTCTTTCTCCTGGCGTCCCTGTCGGCGTTTGCGCAGGGGCCTTGTGGCTACGACTTCCCCCACGACGCCAACCCCACGCCCATCACCGACCTGGACATTTGTAACTTCCACCAAGTGGACGCGCAACTCTATCGCGGCGGGCGCCCGCGGCCCAGCGCGTTTCCCAAACTCGCTGCGATGGGCGTGCGTTCGATTCTCGATCTCGAGGAGCAGGATTCGGCCGACCGCGAGCGCGCCGCCTTGGAGGAGTTCGACCGCCAGGCCAAACCTCGGGACCGCATCGATCTCATCTCGTTTCCGATTACGCCCACCGAGATCTACTGGAGCGGGCTCTCCGACCGGCAGGTGCGCGATCTCTTCCGCCTGATCCGCGAGGCGCCCAAGCCTCTCTTCATTCACTGTTTCTACGGCAAGGACCGGACGGGAGCAGTGGTGGCCCTCTATCGCATGGCCAGCGGCGAGATGTCCTACCAGCAAGCGGTCTCGGAAGCGCTGCACTACCGCTTCAGCCGGCACGACCTGGGGCTTTTTGAAGTGCTGCGCCGCTACAAGAACGACAAGAAAATCAGTTCGCTCCTTGCAGCGCCCGCGCCCTAAGCCGCGCCCCCGGCGTGGAGATTGCCCCTGGACACGCTGCGTCAAGCTTGTCAGAATATGAACCGGTTCCCCGTGGCGGGTGACCCGTCCCCTCTTTGCTTGTCACTTGCCACCAACCACCGTTCACTGCCTTCATCGGGGCGTGGCGCAGCCTGGTAGCGCGCTTGCCTTGGGCGCAAGAGGTCCCCGGTTCAAATCCGGGCGCCCCGACCAGAAAAACAGTGACGAGCGACACGGGATTAGCAAAGGACCTTTCGTGTGCTCGTCACTTGCTACTCGTCACTCCCTTTTCCCCCTCAGTTCGTCCCACACGTCGTCGATCTTATCTTCGACGAGGTGCAGTTTGTAGGCGAGGCTCTTGATTTCGGTTTCGGCGCGGCGGTTGACGGCGTAATCGAGTTCCGAGCGCAGGCGGTCTTTGGCGTCCTGGCGGTTTTGGCTCATCATGATGATGGGAGCCTGGACGGCCGCCAGCATGGAGAGGAAAAGGTTGAGGAGAATGAAAGGGTAAGGGTCCCAAGCCGAGCGTCCCAGCCAAGAGTTCGCCGCCGTATAGATGACCAGCACCACACTGAAGATGATGATGAACGTCCAGGAGCCGCCGAAGCGCGCCACCGAGTCGGCCACACGCTCGCCGGGGGTGGTGCGCTTTTCGATCAAATCGTTGGGGTTGCGCGAGGCGCGCACGCGCACCAGTTGCTGGGCGCTGTGGAATTGCCGGCCCAGCACCGCCAGCATATCCATCCCCGCCATGGGCTTGCGTGCGATCAGGGTGGCAATGTCTTCGCGGGTCACTTCCAGGCAAACGCTCTCTTCCAACGCCATGGCGCCCGTCTGGTGAGGCGTCTGATCGAGCATGGAGGCAAAACCGAAAAATTCCCCGTGCCCGGTTTCATCCACCACCACTTCCTGGTTGTCCTCGTCCACGGTCGTTACCCGCACCTTCCCCGACACCATGACGTAGGCGCGGTCGGCCAGGTCGCCCATCTTGTAGATGCGTTGCCGGGCGGCAAATTGCTTCATGTCCACCTGTCCGGCCAGCACTTCCCGCTCGTCGTCATCGAGCAGCGCAAATAGGGGAACGTCCTTGAGCTCTTCCGGATCACACGCCATCCGTCACCTCTCCCGGCTGAGTAGGCCCTCCCGGCCCGTGCCGCATCAAGTCAGGATAACGCAGAAGAGGCAAGATTGTGATTGTTGAATTGCCCGCGCGCGACGTCCTCCTTCGTGTCCTCGCCAAGGCGCGGCGCAAAGCGGTCGAGGCGATTCACCCCTAGACTAACGGATCGACTCCACGCCGTCCCGAAGGGCGCGGGATCGTCGCGACAATTGGCAAGGTGATGGCGACGGCCTGCCGGTGCCGCCACGGCAAATTGCCGCCTTGAAGAGCCGCGCGGAAAGGCAGGAAGGTGCGGCAAGGAGAGCGGCCCGGGGCCTTGGATCTATTATGGCCCGTCCCGAGAAATATATCAGATTGTGATATCATATCTGAAAGGAGGAGGCATACCTTGAGGGCCCTTTCATCATCTTACTATCAGTCATCCTTAGAAAGGAGGCACCCGCGATGTTCGATAAGACGCTGGATCGAGCGGTCTGTAGAATCGCCGCGACTCTTTTCAATAGCATACAATTTATCAATCAATATCATCCCCACGCTAGTTTTACACCCACGTGGTCGGACCGGCCCTTGCTCAAATCCTGGCAAAGAAGCAAACCTCCTCTGGGCTGGCCGCGTGAGACCGATTCTCTTTGCCCCGGCTGCGTCAAGGAAGCACGGGAAGCCATTATCCAGGAAAGGCAAGATTGGAGAAGCCTGCTTTCGGAGAAAGTCGGTGAAATCAAGGCACACATCATCGAGCGCGACGGGCAGATCTGGATGGTCAAGGACTGCCCGGTGCACGGCCATTACGAAGACCTGATCTCTCTGGACCCGGAATTCCAGCGCTGGATCGAGAACCACTTCCCCGGCCGCGACATCCCCGCCCACCACGACGCCAGCCTCCATGATCACGGCTCCAGTTCCATTCGTCACGGACGCGGCACAGTACTCACCGTCGACCTGACCAACCGTTGCAACATGATGTGCGACCCCTGCTTTATGGACGCCAACCAGGTGGGTTTCGTGCACGAGCTGAGTTGGGAGGACATCAAGCAGATTCTCGACAACGCCATCGAAATTAAGCCTCGGCGGCAGATGTCAGTGCAGTTTTCGGGCGGCGAGCCGACGCTTTCGCCCTACTTCCTCGACGCCATCCGTTACGCACGCCAACTCGGCTACAACGGCGTGCAGGCGGCCTCGAACGGCATCGAGTTCGCCAAGAGCCCCGAGTTCTGCCGGCGCGCCTTCGAGGCGGGGCTGCGCTACGTCTACTTGCAGTTCGACGGCATCGGCGAGGACGCCAACCGCCACCGCAAGGTGGGCAACCTATTCGACGTTAAGACGCAGGCCATCGAGAACCTGCACAACGCCGGCGTCGAAATCTTCCTGGTCATCACCCTGGTCAACACCGTCAACGACGACCAGGTAGGCCCCATCCTACGTTTCGCGATGGAGAACCCCAAGAAGATTGCGCTGGTTTCCTTCCAGCCGGTCTCCTTCACCGGGCGCGACGAGGACATCACTCCCGAGCGCCGGCTGCGGCAACGCTACACGTCCTCGCACCTGGCGCGCGACGTGAGCCGGCAACTGGGGAGGGTCGATCCCGTCCGTCACTGGTTCCCGGTTTCCGTGCTGAGTGTTTTTGCGGACTTTGGGGACCTGGTGCACGGACCGCAGGCGCACTGGGGCGAATTCAGTTGCAATTGCCACCCCGACTGCGGCGTGGGCACCGCGGTCATGGTCAACAAACAGAACGGCGATTGGGCGCCGGTGGCGCAGTTCGTGGATGTCCCGCAACTGGTCCAGGACACCCAGCGTATCACCGACGCGGCGCGCGGCCCGCGCGTCTCCAACCTGCTGATGGGCCTGGCGCTGCTCAAGAATTACCATCCCGCCGAAGCCCCTCCTTCCCTGCACCTGGCCGACATCCTGAAGAAGTTTGACAAGACGTTCTGGACCAAGGGAGTGGATAAGGCGGAGAAAGACTACGGCGCCTTCGGCCCCGAGCGCACCTACGAAGACGCCGTGAAGCGCCGCCAAGACCCCTGGAATTTCCTCTTCATCGCCGGCATGTGGTTCCAGGACCTGTTCAACTACGACTTCCGGCGCACCGAGATGTGCGTCATCCCCTACGGGACGCAGCAGGGCGAGATTTCCTTCTGCGCCTACAACACCGGCATCGGCTGGAGGAAGATCATCGAGAACATGCACAAGAACGCCACCGTGGCCGAGTGGTACAAGACGCACGGCAAGCACTCCATCTACGCCAAGGGGCAGGCCGTGGCGTTGCCCACCACGCAACACTCGCTGCAAGTCAATGCCACCGACGCCGCGCACGTCCGCGAGCGCCGGCACGACGTCCCCATGACCGCCTCCGAGGAAGATCGTCTCCGACGCAAGAAGGCCATGGAAGAGGAAGCGCGCATACGCGGCATCTATGAAGAACTGATGCTGAAAAAGCCTCGCCCGACGCTCGTACAGATCGGGACGGCCGACGACGCCGAGGAGAAAGATGCCCCGGTTCCGGTCGGGCACTAGACACTTCCCCTGGTGGCCGCGCCAACGGCCGCGGGGGCACGAATGTCAGGGAGGGTCGCCTCCGACGTGGCGGGGCGAACCCTCCCTTTCTTTTTGCCCGAAAGCAAGAAGGCCACGACCGGGTTCGGTCGTGGCCTTCGGTTGAACTGCCTAGGCTGGAGAAGCCCCGCTTACTGGGCCTTTTCGACGACGCGCCAGCGCGGCGTAGGCACCTGCCACAGCAGGTTCGAATCCGCCGCGTTGTGCGGGTAGTACTGGCTGGAGTGCATCCCCGCCGGTTCCAGCGTCAAGTCCACT
>JBJKQV010000102.1:0-15544 GCA_046704985.1 Terriglobia bacterium | reverse complement strand
TGTCGTAAAACGCCGCGAACATCCGCAAGGCCCGAAACCCGCGCTTCGAGATGGGCGGCAACCTTATTATATCTTTTCCCAGGTAAACCGCTTGCCAAGGCGGCCGGATACCCCGCCGGCCGCCCCTCCCCCCTCCCGCACAGCGCCCGATAAAGCTATAATGTGAGGGATCGCAAGGCGGCAACCCGCACTCACACGAGCGGCAACCATGCAAGAGGAACTCCCGGAAGGCAGTCCGGAAACCAAGGATGAGCGGGACGTCGAACGCGCCGTCGCCGACCTGGAGGAGCGCACCCTCAGCGAGCGGCCCGGCTACTTCGACCGCCTCATCTACCTCGCCTCGCTGCGCGATTACAACACCGGCCGCTATCACCACTACGGCCTGGAGACGCGCTACGCGCCGGAGACCGTGGACGAGGCCCTGCACCGCTGCCACACCCGCATCTTTGAAGAGTTGATGGGTTTGCCCCTGGAGGACCAGACGCGAGACCTGGTGGGCCTGTTCGAATCGCTGCGCGAAGACCGGGCGCGCCTGGTCACTACCTGGCAGCGCCTGCGCTCCTACCAGGTGCTTTGCCCGGACGGCTGCCATCCTCTGGCGCGGGAGCTCTTCGACAAGAATATTCTGGTGATGTTGCGGATCCTGCGCGAGACCGACCTGTGGGCGTTACTTCACCAGTCTCATCGCCACCCCGACGACCTGCCCTAGCACTTCCCCTTCGTCCGGAATGCGCACCGTGCGCGGCCCGCAGGGGGACAAGGGATGGGGAACCAGGGTCAGTTGGCGGCCCTGCTGAAAACACCAGCAGCACTCATAGCTATAGCGGAGTTCCAGGAAGTAGATGGGGCGGTCCGCTTCCGACTGCCAGCCGCCGTTAACCACCCGCCGGCGCGAGGCATCAATCTGCACGATCGAGCCCGGGCGCAGCAGGGGGGCCATCATCTGGTCCTGCATGCCCACGTAGCCGTAGCGGAAGCGCTTCAGGTCGAGGCGGGCCAGCAAGCCCACGGGAATCTCTCCCCAGGCCTCGATGATGCGCGAAAGGAAAACCGTCTTCTCGGGCTCGAAGCCGGAGTCAAAGCGCACGGGAAAGTGTACGGGCTGGCTGCGATCCCCGGCCTCGGCGGAGAGCAGATGGGTGCGCGCCAGCAGCAGGTGCGCGCGATGCTCCTCCATGCGCGCCGCGTCGATGCTGTAGAGCGCCGCGATCTCATCCAGCGCCAGGTGGTAGACCACCGCCAGGCTGTAGAGCTTGTAAATGCTGGGCAAGGAACCGTCGTTTTCGATCTGGCTCAGGCGTCCCACCGAGACCACATACTCGGGATTCTGCTCGCGGGCGGCAATTTCCAGCGTCGCGTCCTCGACGGCGCGCAGCGTCAAGTCCAAGCGCTCTCGGATTTGCCGTAGCTTGCGACCCGCCTCCAAAGCCGGGTTCGCCCCGAGCGTTTGCGTCAAGGGCGCGTAGGAGCCAGCCATCACGCTTTTCCTCCCTCCAGTTGTCCTATCCGTCGAATCGCGGTAGCGCGCCCGATCGGTGAGGCCACCAGTGCGCTTTAAAATACCACGTTTAGGTTTGGCGCCGTCAGTTTTTCATCTCCGGCACGCGCCGCCGGCTCCGCCTTGCCTCCGCCTGAGCCTCGCCCGCGTCCCGCGTGGTACGAGAGTTCCATAGACAAACTTTTGGCAGCGGGCATAGAATGCCAAGTTCTGAATGGCTATGCGCCTCGCTTTCGCCGATCCAAAGCTTCCGCCCCTGGACGTGGACGACGCCAACCTCCTGGGGGTGCTCGAACCGCGCGCGCTGGAGGTTCCCCCGCCCCTGAGTTCCTTGATCGAGCGCGCTCTGGACGCGCCCTTCGGCTCCGGTCCCCTCCAGGATTACGCCTCTTCGTCCTCGCGGGTGCTGGTGCTGGTGGACGACGCCGCCAAGCCCACCCCTGCCTGGGGCATCCTGCCTTCCCTTTTCCGGCGGCTGGTGCGAGCGGGGTGCAAGCGCAAGAACGTCCGCCTGCTGATTGCCTCCGGTATCCACGGCCCCATGAGCCAGGAAGAAGTGGAAGCCAAACTGGGGGCGCGCATTCCTTCCGAGCACCAAGTATCCCTTCATGACTGGAAAGACCCCAAAGGCCTGTTCGAGCTGAGCACCATGGCCGACGGAACCCCCATTCGCGTCAACCGCCTGCTGCGCGAGGCAGACCTGCTGGTGGGGGTGGGCCAAGTCGTTCCCCACCGCGTGATAGGCTTCACGGGAGGCAGCAGCATCGTGCAACCGGGAGTTTCGGGCCCGGAGATCACCGCCTACACGCACTGGCTGAGCGCCCTCTATCCCGGCCGCGAAATTCTGGGGGTCGCCGACAACCCGGTGCGCGCGGAAGTGGAGCGAGTAGGGCAGAAGGCAGGGCTGCGCTTTGTCGTCAACGTGATCCTGGACGGCGAGGACCGGGTTGCGCACGCGGTGGCCGGCGACCCGGTGGCGGCTTTCCGCCAGGGAGTCGAGTACTCGCAGAAGATTCACAGCGCGCCCCTCGCCGCTCCCGCCGACATCGTGGTGGCGGATTGCTACCCCGCGCGCAACCTTTGGCAGGCCGCCAAGGGCGCTTACGCAGCCGAGTTGGCGGTGCGCGAGGGAGGGGTGGTGATTCTGGTGGCGCCCTGCCCGCGCGGCGTCTCGCGCGAGCATCCGGAAATCGAGATGATCGGCTATCACCACTATACCGAGGTCAAGGCGATGGTCGAGAAGAAGCAGATCAACGACCTGATCGCCGCCGCCCACCTGGCGCACGTAGGACGGGTGATTCGCGACAAGGCGCACGGCATTCTGGTGGCCTCGGGCATCGATCCCGAAACCCAGGGGCATCTGGGCTTCGAGCCGGCGCGCACCCCCCAGCAAGCTCTGGAGATGGCCCTCGCCATCGCCGGGCCCGCGGCCCGCGTCGCCTTCCTCCGCCAGGCCGACACCCTCCTGCCCGTGCTGCAACCCAACGGCCGCAAACCTTCCCCAACCACCTGAGCGGCGCGCAGGGAACGGCTTATTTTTCCCGGAAGGCTGCCAGCATTCGGGTGCCGGCCAGAGAGATGGGGACCAGCAGCCCACCCAGAAGCCATTCCTCTGCGGGCTGCCGGAAGCGCAGCAGTTCCGCGCCCAGAATCAAGGCCGCCAGGAGAAGCAAGGTCAGAGAGAGTCCGCGATGGAAACGTCCCATCCCTGTGGCTACCCAGGCGTCGAGGCTGCGCACCACTTCCCGCCCCTGGTCGGAATCGGTGCAGCGCGACTTGATGCCGCAGCAGTTGCAGATGTGCGCGGGGGCCCGGTAGCGCACTACTCGCCGCTCCCTGTCCTCGCCGGTGCGGTGCAGGCGCTGCCCGGCGGGACACGAATAGAGATCGTGCTGAGGGTGGAAGCGGAAACCTGCCGTCGCAATGCCCTGGGCGCGGCGGCGGGAATGGCTCGCCACCCATTCCAACCCTCCCGCCGCCGCCACCAGGAAGAGCGCATAGCCCGCCGCTAAGATCACTTCCGTGTGTACGCCCGCAATCACGCCTTCCCTCCCTCCGGTTCTCCCGTCTCGGTGAAGAGCACTTCGCGAGGCTCCTCGGTGGTCTTCCCGGAAGCTTGATGGCGCACCCCGAGCCAGGCCAGGAAGAGCACGGGCAGGACGCCGCCCACGATGAACAGTGCGTCACCCGGCAACCGCAACGACTCGATGAGGGCGTTGGTGGGATTGGTCAGGTATTGCAGCGTGCGCGCGTCGAAGTACCCCTTGCTCACCGAATGGTAGAGCTGCAGGATGCCCAACGGAAAGAGGCTGGCAAAAACCATCCAGGCCAGGCCCAGGTTGAGCGACCAGAAGCTGAGCTTGGCGGCGCGGTCCGACCAGTACTTTTGGGGAATGATGTAGCGCAGGCAGAACAGGGCCAGCCCCACGGCCAGCATGCCGTAGACACCCATCATGGCGGCGTGGCCGTGATTGGGAGTGAGCGCCGTGCCGATCTCGTAGTAGGAGACGATGGGCAGGTTGATGAGGAAGCCGAAGATGCCCGCCCCCAGGAAGTTCCAGAAGCCCACCGCCGCCAGGAACATCACCGCCCAGAAGTGCGGGAAGGAAGCGCGCGGCTGGGTGCTCTCGAGAGCGCCTAGTTGCAGGAAGCTCCAGGCCTCCAGGGTCAGGAAGGTCAGCGGGATGACCTCGGCGGCGGAGAAAAACGCCCCCAACGCCATGTGTACGGCCGGCTCGCCGGAAAAGTAGAGGTGATGCATGGTGCCGATCACTCCGCCGGCGGAATAGAGCAGGATGTCCAGATAAACCATGGCCAGCGCCACGCGTTCCCTCACCACGCCCAGCAGAACGAAGATGTAGGCGACCATGATGGTGGTGAACAGTTCCAGGAAATCTTCCACCCATAGGTGCACCACCCAGAAGCGCCAGAAGTCGGTGGTGGTAAAAGCCGAGGAAGGCCGGGCCAGCAGGCCCACGGCGTAGAAGGCGGGGATGGAAAGCGCCGAAAAGAAGAAGAGCCAGGGCATGTTGCCGACGTGGTCGGCGCTCAGCCGGCCGCGCAGCCCGCGGTAGAGGATGACCACCCAAAAGAAAAGGCCCACGACGAGGAGAATTTGCCACATTCGCCCCAGATCGAGGTATTCGAAGCCCTGGTCGCCGAACCACGACCAGCCGTGGTGGATCCAGCCCATGATGCCCGCGTACTCGCCGGCCAGACTGCCGAAAACCACCACCGCCAGGGCGCCGAGCAGCCCGTAGGCCAGCCAGTGCTGGCGGCGCGGCTCGCGTCCCGCGACCATGGGAGCCAGGAAGATTCCCGCCGCCAGGAAGGAAGTGGCCACCCAGAAAATCGCCAGCTGGATGTGCCAGGTGCGTGCGACGTTAAAAGGCAGGATGAGCGCCAGGTTGATGCCGAAGAAATTAGAAAGCTCGGCGCGGTAGTGCTGCGTGGCGCCGCCCATCAGGCATTGCAGCAGAAAGAGCGCGGCCATCACCAGAAAGAACCACGCGCAGGCGCGCTGGGCGGGGGTTAGCGCCACCTCGTCGGGGGCGCGGAAGCGCACCACGCGCCGCTCCTTGCCGTGCCAGCCGAGAAAATTCCAGCGCCCGAAGACCCCCAGCAGGATTCCCACGCCGCCCAGCAGGGCGATGAGGGAAATCACGCTCCAAACCACCGCATCGGCGGTGGGGTGATTGTCCACCAGAGACTCGGGCGGCCAGTTGTTGGTGTAGGAGTAGTCGTGCCCGGGGCGCAGCGCCGACGCCGCCCAGGCCGACCAGCAGAAGAACGCGGTGAGCTGCTTGATGGTGGTCGGGTTGGTGATGGCGTCGGGGCGCAGGCCGTATTTCGTCGAGGGCGTGCCGAAGTAATCGGCGTAGTGCTTCTCGAGCGCCGCAAAGGCCGCCGTCTGCCCGGCCGTTAAGGTGAGCGTGTCGGCGGCCCGATCGAAGCGGTTGGTTTTGAAGTCCTCAACGGTCTGCGCCTGGGCGTGGTCGGAACCCAGCGCGGCGTAATAGTGCTCCACATCGAGCGCCGCGCGATGCAGGTAGTCGGCGGTGAAGTCGGGGCCCAGATAGGCGCCGTGGCCGAAGATGGAGCCGTACTCCATCAGGCCGTTGCGCAGAAAGGCCTCCTGGCCCGCCTGGATGTCGGCGCCCGTGAATAAGGTTTGTCCGGAGGAATCCACAACCCGGCCCGGAATGGGCGGCTCATCGGTGTAGGTGCGGTAGGCCAGGATGCCCAGCACCATGAACCCGAAAAGCATGACGATGACAACCGCCTGCACCCAGCCGGAAGATATCTGCAAACCGCGCTTGCCTGAGTTTTCCATCAGCATCTCCTGTCGTCGTACCGCAGGATTGGAGAGCCGGAATCGGCCCAAGGCGTGGCGGCGCGGTCCAATGGGGCCCCCGAGGCGATTCCGGGGTTGAGGGCCACGAGTGCGGTGTCGGGCTGCCCTCGCGGCGAGAACCCAGCTTCCCCCATCGGACAATGCGAGTCTATGACTAAAGTCCGGCCGGCCGTTTCTTTTCGGGAGAAGGGTGCGGCGGATTCCCTCCCCCGTCGGCGCAAGAGGGCGCCTACGGGGACGGCGCCTTATGGTATATTTTCCGCTGAGCGCAAGCACTTCAGGGCGCGGCGATTGCCAATTCCCGTTCGAGCGAGGACGACTTGAATCTCCCTCTCACTCCCGTTCGCTTAAAACGACATGCGGCGCGCATCTACGGCGGCAAGCAAGGCGTGGTGTGCGGCCAGGATCGCTTCACCTACCGCGAGTTCGACGAGCGTTGCGACCGCCTCTCCGACGCCCTGGTGCGCCTGGGGGTGGAGGCCGGGGATCGCGTCGCTTTCCTGAGCTTCAACTGCCATCGCCTGCTGGAAGCCTATTACGGCGTGCCGCAACTGGGCGCCATCCTGCTGCCCTTGAACATCCGGCTGAGCCCGGAAGAGCTCGCTTACATCCTCAACGACGCGGCGCCGCGGATGCTTTTTTTCGATCCTGAATTTATTCCCATCATCGAAGCGATGCGGCCGCAACTCCAGGCCGTCGAGCGCTTCATCTCCCTGCGCGACGTCAAGCCCGAGTGGGCCGAAAAGGAGTTCTATGACGAGCTACTCGCCGCCGCCGAGCCGCGCGCCTTCGACTACCGGAGCCTCGACGAAAACTCCGTCGCCGAGCTTTTCTATACCAGCGGCACCACCGCCCACCCCAAGGGCGTGATGCTCACCCACCGCAATCTCTATATGCACGCTTTCTACGTAGCCACCGCGCTCCGCGGCGCCGACGAGCAGGTGCACATCTACACGGTGCCGCTCTTCCACGTCAACTCCTGGGGGGCGCCGCACACCGTGACGCTCACCGGCGGGCGGCACGTGATGCTGAAAAAGTTCGACCCCCGCGAGGTGCTGGAGCTCATCCATCGCGAACGCGTCACCCGCCTGCACCTGGTTCCCGCCATGCTCATCGCCATGCTCCACCATCCCGACTTTGCCCGCTACGACCTCTCCAGCCTGAAGAGCATCATGATGGGCGGCGCGCCCACCAACATCGCCCTGGTGCGCGAGGCGGAAGCGAAGATTCCCGGCTGCGTGGCCATGGGCGGCTACGGGCTGACCGAGACTTCGCCGGTGGTCACCATCGCCTACGTCAAAGACCACCTGAAGGACGACCCGGCGGAGGTGACGCTGCGGCGCAAAGCCACGGCGGGCACCTGGCTGGCGGGAACCGAGATCCGCGTGGTGGACCGGCACGGGAATGACGTCAAGCCGAACGGCCAGGAGGTGGGCGAAATCCTGGTGCGCGCCGACACAGTGATGGCCGGCTACTGGAAGCACCCGGAAGCCACCTCACAGGTCATCCGCGACGATTGGTTCCACACCAGCGACCTGGGCACCGTCGACGAGGAAGGCTACGTGCTCATCGTCGACCGCACCAAGGACATGATCCTGAGCGGCGGCGAGAACATCGCCTCGGCGGAGGTCGAGCGGGTGGTCTACCTCCACCCGGCGGTCATGGAGTGCGCGGTCATCGCCGTCCCCGACGAAAAATGGGGCGAGGTGGGCAAGGCCGTGGTGGTGCTCAAGCCCGGCGCCCAGGCCACTGCGGAAGAGATTCTCACCCACTGCCGCAAGCACCTGGCGGGCTTCAAGGTGCCGCGCTCGGTGGAGATGGCCGAGGGCCTTCCCAAGGGCGGAACGGGGAAAATCCTCAAAAAGGTTTTGCGTGAGAAGTATTGGGCGGGACGGGACCGGCGCGTGCAATGAGCGGCCGCGGCCGTTTCAGAGGCCGCGAAAAGGCTCGATGTCCCAGATGCGGTCCAGGGCTTGGTGCTCGTCATCGAAAATGACGAAGACCTTGTCCAGGCGCGCCATGGCCAGCACCGAGCGCGTGGACGTCTTCAGCCCGCAGAGCGCGAAGCGGGTTCGCGTCCCGCGCGAAGCTTGCAACCCTTCCACCAGCGCCGCCACCCCGGAACTGTCCATGTAGGTCACCTCGGCCAGGTTCACCAGCACGCCGGGCGCGCCGCCGTGCAAGGCGTTCACCAGGATGTCACGCAGTTGCCAGGCGGCGTTCAGGTCCGCTTCGCCCGCGCAGTCGATGATCGTAATGTCGTCGCTCGTGCGGACTTCCACTTTCATCAGGCGGAGCTCCGGGGCGTAAACCGCTTGACCATCCGCAAGCGGTTGCCGCCCGGAAAGGTTTCGTCCCAATCGCACGTGTCCATCACCTGACGCACCCGCTGCGTTCCCTTGCTCCCGGACCGGACCTCCGCCGGGGCTTTGGGGCCCGCGTCTTCGAGCAGGAATTCCATGCGGTCGGAATAGGTCTGGACGTACAGTTCCAGCCTGCCGTCGTGGCGATTCTGGTAGGTGTGTTGGATGACGTTGGCGGCCGCCTCATGAACAGCCAGGGCCACCTGGTCCGCGACCGTCTCGGGGAAACCGCTCTCCCGGGCGCGGAATTTCACCGCCGCACGCAGCACGTCCAGCAAAGTGGGATTGCTGTTAAAACCGATCCTCATCGGCAGCCGCTCCGCAGCAACCTCGTCCGTGACCCAGCCCCCGGGGCCACTATGCGCATGGTACAGGCGGCCGACGGCAAAATCAATGCAACAAGCCGTTCGAAGGCTCTCGGTCCTGGGTGCGGGATGCGGTTCCCTGCGGCGCGCTCAGACCTGCTCCTGGGTCTTGTAATCGCACGCTTCCCGGCAGTCGGTACAGTAGTACAAGCCGTCTTCGGTCAGGCGCACGCCGTAGTCCGACTGGCACAGCGCACAATACTTGGGGCAGTGGCAGTGCTCTTCGGGCTGACTGCAAACCATGCAGTGAAATTCCTTGCGTTCCACGGTCTTGGCGCCTCCCTCCGGGTCGCCGCAGCGACGGAAGTCTTTTCTCATTGTTAGCGCGCCGCCGCTTCAAAATCAACCCGGCTTTGTAAAAATTCTGCAAAGAGACGACCCCAAGAGGCAGCCGAGCATCCCTGTAACATGCCGCGGCGGCTGCGCGGGCGCCGCGGAAGGTGCAAATTGTCCTAGGCCGGTGTGCGCGGGGCGGAAACGGACAAGAATCTTGACTTGAGCCCGCAAGGCATCTTCTTTCGGACCGTCACCCGGTGTACACTGGCGGCTGCCGGACCCTTCCCGGCACCCCACCGGCTCCGCACGCGGACCCGCCGCACCGCGCGGAAAGGGAACCACCACTGCGGCCGGTGAAGAGCGGTCATGAATTTTAAACGGAATGAGTAAGTGACGTTGGAGGCGCGGCGCTCGGCGCCGGGAGGAACCATGCAGAATTCACGCTCAAGGATGGTGCAAGCAATCCTGGTCGCGGTTTCCCTGCTCGGGGCGGCGGCCCTGAGGGCGCAAACGGCGCCGGTCGCGCAACGCATCACGCAAGCCGTCAACAACCAGAACCTGGTGACGCTGCGCGGCAACGTCCATCCGCTGGCGCAGGCGCGATTCGACCGCGGGCCCGCCCCCGACACGATGCAGGCGCCGCGCATGCTCCTGGTGCTCCAACGCCCGCCCCAACAGCAGGCGGCGCTCGACAAGTTCCTGGTCGAGCAGCAGTCGAAATCCTCGCCCAACTTCCACCAGTGGCTGACCCCGGAACAGTTCGGCGCGCGCTTCGGACCCTCCGCCGCGGACATTCAAACCGTCACCAATTGGCTCACCTCCGAAGGCTTCCAGGTCAACCAGGTTTCCAAAGGGCGCGCGGTGATCGAATTCTCGGGCACCGCGGGCCAGGTGCGCACCGCCTTCCACACGCAAATTCACCAGTACGTGGTGGACGGCAAGACGCGCTGGGCGAACTCGACCGACCCGAAGATTCCTGCCGCCCTGGCGCCGGTTATCGCCGGGATCGACTCGCTCAACAATTTTCCGCGCAAGCCCCAGCTGCAGCGCCTGGGAACCTTCACGCACTCCAAAGCCACCGGCGAAACGCGCCCGCTGTTTTTTTACCCGGCGGGCACCACCGGTCATTACATCGGCATGGGCCCGGGCGACTTTGCGACCATCTACAACGTTCTGCCCCTGTGGACGGCTTCGACGCCCATTGACGGCACCGGCCAGGACATCGCCGTGGTGGCCGAAACGAACATCAATTGCCAGGACGTGGCCGACTTCCGCACCATGTTCGGCCTGCCCTACACCCCGAGCGCGACCGATCCCCCCTGCCCCTCCAATTTCCAGCGCATTCTGAACGGCCCCGACCCGGGCATCCCGGACACCGGCGAAGAAGGCGAAGCCGACCTGGACGCCCAATGGGCGGGCGCCATTGCCAAGAACGCTACCGTCAAGTTCGTAATTTCCGAAACTCCCACCACTATCGGCGCGGCGGGCGTGGACCTGTCGGCGCTCTACATCGTGGACAACAACCTGGCCGGAGTTTTGACCGACAGCTATGGACAGTGCGAGGCGTTCCTGGGCACGAGCGGCAACCAGTTCTACTATTCCATCTGGGAGCAGGCGGCGGCGGAAGGCATCACCGTCGTCGTGGCCTCCGGCGACAGCGGCTCGGCGGGATGCGACAATCCCAACACCGAAGTCGCCGCCGGCGACCCGACCTTCTGGGATACCCTGGGCACGCAGGGCGTGCAGCCGGTGGGCATCGCGGTGAGCGGCATCGCCTCCACGCCCTATAACGTCGCCATCGGCGGAACCGATTACGACTTCACGTCCGCCCTCAACCTCACGGATTATTGGAATACTACCAACACCGCCGCCAACACCAGCACCACAGGCACCACCGGCATGTCCGCCAAGTCCTATATCCCCGAGACCACCTGGAACGATTCCTGCGCGCAGACCGGAGCTTCGATCCCCTGCACCGACTCGTCGTTCCAGCCCGACAGCGGAGGCGGCGACCTGGTAGCAGGCAGCGGCGGGCCCAGCAATTGCACCTCCTCCACGGTGGGCATCTCGAGCATTCTCTGCACCGCCCATTACGCAAAACCGGCGTGGCAAACCGGCACCGGCGTCCCCAACGACGGCGCGCGCGACCTCCCCGACGTTTCCCTGTTCGCCGGCGACGGCTACAACGGCACCTTCTACATCTTCTGCCAGGCGGACCAGAACACCGGAACCGGCAGCAGCACCACTTCCTGCGACCTGAACAGTCCCTACACCAATTTCCAGGGCGGCGGCGGCACATCGTTCGGCGCCCCGGCCTTTGGCAGCATCATGGCGCTGGTCAATCAGAAAGCCGGCGGGCGCCAGGGGAACGCCAACTTTGTGCTCTACAAGCTGGCCGCGCAGACGGGCGCCAGTTGCACCTCCAATTCGGCCGCAGTGACCAATTCCAACTGCATCTTCTACGACACGGCGACGGGCAACAACTCCGTCGCTTGCGTGGGCGGAACCGCCGGTTGCAGCAAGACCACCAGCGGCGGCTACGGCTTCCTGGCCAGCAACGCGGGCAGCGCTTCGCCCACCCCTGCCTTCCCCACCACCGCCGCTTACGACCAAGCCACCGGCCTGGGCACCGTCAACGTCGCCAACCTGGTCAACAACTGGAACACGGTCAGCTTCACCGGCACCTCGACGACGCTCAGTCTGTCGCCGACCACCTTGACCCACGGAGCATCGGTCACCGTGAACATCGGCGTCACGCCTTCCTCGGCAACCGGCGACGTGGCCTTGATCGCCTCCCAAAGCACCGACCCCAACCTCGACTCGTCCAACGTCGGCACCTTCACGCTCAGCGGTGGCGCGGTTTCGAGCAACACCACGCTGCTCCCCGGCGGCACCTATGACGTCGTCGCCCACTATTACGGCAACGGCACCTACGGCGCCAGCGACTCCGCGCCCGTCTCCGTGACGGTCAGCAAGGAAAGCAGCAAGACCGCCATCAACCTGATGGTGTTCAGCGGCTGCGCACCCTCCCAGATTTCGTGTAGCGGGACCAGCACTCCCTATGGCTCGCCTTACGTGCTGCGCGTGGACGTGACCAACAGCGCCGGGCAGCAGTGCTCGTCCACCTCCGGCATCCCCTGCCCCTCGGGCACCGTCACCGTCACCGACAACGGCAGCCCGCTGGACGATTTCATCGAGAGCAGCAACGGCACCACCACGCTGAACGAGCAAGGCTTCCTTGAGGATCAGCCCGTGCAGCTCCCCGCCGGAAATCACCAGTTGGTGGCCGCCTACGCCGGAGACAACAGCTACACGTCCAGCACTTCTCCGACCAACCCCATTTCCATCACCAAGGCCGCAACCTCCACGACGGTCGCCGCTTCGCCTTCCACCAACGTCTCGGCGGGCGACAACGTCACCCTCACCGCCACGGTCAGCACGCAGAGCAACAGCGACGTGCCGCCGAGCGGGACGGTGACTTTCTACAACGGCTCGACGGCCATCACCGGAACACCGACTTATCAGGGAATCCCCTACAATACCTCCACCGGCGCCTATGCGGAGTATCAGGCAACCCTGATCACTTCCTTCCAGTCTTCGGCCAGCATCACGGCAAAGTACAACGGGGACACCAACTACTTAGCCAGCGCCGCGTCGCCGGCCGTGTCGGTTTCCGTCACCGCCACACCGGCGGACTTCACCCTGACGGCCAACCCGATGAGCATCACCATCGCCTCGGCGGGCCAGTCGGGCACCTCCACCATTACCGCCACCACGGCGAACCAAATCGCGGGAACCGTCAATTTTGCCTGCACACCTCCTGCCAGCTCTTACGAGATAACCTGCGCCATGAGCCCCACCTCCGCGCAGATCACCTCCACCCAGAACGCCACGAGCACGCTGACGGTGACCACCACCGCTGCACACACGGTTTCGGGCCTGGCGCCCGGCCCCAAGTGGTTCCTTCCGGCCGCCGGCTCGGCGCTGCTCTGCCTTCTGGCGCTGCTGCTTTTCGACCCGCGGCGCCGCCGTAAGATAGCTTATGGCGTGGCTTCGCTGGGCTTGCTGGCGGCGCTTTCGGTCGCCTGCGGCGGAGGAGGAACCACGCCCACCATCGGCCGCACCGACCCCGGCACTCCCGCCGGCACCTACACGGTTACCGTTACCGGAACCTCGGGCACCAACGTGCACACGGCCACGGTTACGGTTACGGTGCAGTAGCCTTTTGGAGTGCGGCGGCTTGCCGCCACTATGGGGTGCGGGAGCTTGTTCCCCCACCGGGGTTCAGCTTGCTCATACTTACGTGAGTAGGAATCCCGCCAATGCACGGCTGGCCTCACCGCCCGCTCCATCGGGTGCAGCAGGCGGGAACATACATGGTGACCGCGGGAACGTATCGGACGAGTACCCTGTGCTGGTAGCCGATCTCTAAAGACAGCAGCAAAACCCTTTCAAGCTGCGGTCAGGGCACGGTATGGACCGCGCGGATGTCCACGCCCTCACCCACCGCTGCGCAGTCCCCCCTCTCCCCGTCAGCCGACGGGGAGAGGGGACGGGTGTGAGGGGGGTTTTGCGACCGCTTCTAGGCTCTGTGGAAGAGTGCCAGAAAGCGGCGGCAAGCCGCCGCACTCCAGAAGCCGTTACCTTGACCACCTCTTTTCCCCTATGCTAATTTGGCTGGTCTGGCTCCAACCTCCGTGGTTCTAAGGAAGGGTGCCTTTTGTCTGCGTCTCCACAGGCTGAGCTGAAACGTACCCCCTTGCATGCGGCGCACAAGTCCGCCGGGGCGCGCATGGTGGAATTCGGCGGCTGGGAGATGCCCGTCGAATACTCGGGCATTACCGCCGAGCACCTGGCGGTGCGCACCGCGGCGGGGCTGTTCGACGTCAGCCACATGGGAGAGATCGAGGTGCGCGGCGCGGGGGCGCTCGACCTGCTGCAATTCGTCACCTCCAACGACGCATCGCGCCTCGCCGACGGGCAGGCGCAGTACTCGGCGCTCATGCTCGCGAACGGCGCCTGCGTGGACGACTGCGTGGTGCACCGCCGCGGCGACAACGACTATTTCCTGTGCGTCAACGCCGCCAACACGGCGCGCGATTTCGACTGGATCACGGAGCACAACCGCTTCGGCGCCCAGGTGCGCAACGCCTCGGACGATTACGCGCAACTGGCCGTGCAGGGCCCGCGCGCCGCTTCCATCGCCGGCCGCCTGCTCGAGGAAGGCCAGGCAACGCTCGCCGCACTGCGCTATTATTGGTTCCGCCCGGCGCGCTGCGCGGGGGTTGAAGGCCTGCTGGCGCGCACCGGCTACACGGGCGAGGACGGGCTGGAGTTCTATTTTCCGCCCCGGCACGCGGCCAAGCTCTGGGAAGCGCTGCTCGAGGCGGGACGCGGCGAGGGCTTGATTCCCTGCGGCCTGGGAGCGCGTAACACCTTGCGCCTGGAAGCCGGCTTCGCACTCTACGGCCACGAGCTCGACGAGGCGACGACTTTGCTGGAAGCCAACCTGGGCTGGATCGCCAAGCTCGACAAGGGCGAGTTCCTGGGCCGCGACGCCTTGCGCGCCCAGAAGCAGCACGGTTTGGGAAAGAAACTGGTGGGATTTGAAATGCTCGAACGCGGCATCGCCCGCGACGGCTACCCGGTGGCGGCCGGCGGGCAAACGGCGGGCCGCGTCACCAGCGGCTCGCCCGCTCCGTTTCTGAAGAAGAACATCGGTCTCGCTTACCTGCCCCCCGGCGACGCGGCGGTGGGGCGGGAAATCGCCATCGAGGTGCGCGGCAAAGCGCTGCGCGCCCGCCAGGTGGCGCTGCCTTTTTACAAGCGTCCCAAGTCATAACCGGGAAGCCGCGATCTTTCGAAATCGGCAGGTCTCTAATGTATCCTCCCGAATTGCTTTACACCAAAGACCACGAATGGATTCGCGTGGACGGCGAGAAGGGCACGGTGGGCATCACCGACCACGCGCAGAAGGAACTGGGAGACATCGTGTTCGTCGAGCTGCCCAAGCCCGGCGAAGTGCTCTCCGCCAAGGATTCCTTCGGCACCATCGAATCCGTCAAGGCGGTCTCGGAAATCTACGCTCCTGTGAGCGGCGAGGTGACGGGCGTCAACCCCAAGCTCCACGACCAGCCCGAGCTGCTCAATGCCGACCCGCACGGCGACGCCTGGCTCATCCACGTGCACCTTACCGAGCCCCGCGAGACGGAAGGCTTGATGACTGCGGAACAGTACGAAGCGTTCCTGAAGGAAGAAGAAGCGGGCCACTGATGCGCTATCTCCCTAATTCCCCGGCCGACCGCCAGGCCATGCTGCGGGCGGCCGGGCATGAATCCATCGAGGAGCTGTTCGCCCAAATCCCTTCCGAGCTGCGCCTGCCCGGCAGCCTCAAGTTGCCCGGACCGCTGTCCGACCCCGAAATCCTGGAATTTTTCCGCGCCGCTTCGGCCGCCAGTTGCCGCGAGTACGTTTCCCTGCTGGGCGCGGGCGCCTACGAGCACTACCGCCCGGTGGCCATCGACAGCCTGGTTTCGCGCGGCGAATTCTTTACCGCCTACACGCCCTATCAGGCGGAGATTTCCCAGGGCACCCTGCAGGCCATGTTCGAGTTTCAGACCATGGTGGCGCAGTTGACGGGCATGGACGTCGCCAACGCCTCGCTCTACGACGGCTCGACGGCCATGAC
>JBJKQV010000101.1:0-5371 GCA_046704985.1 Terriglobia bacterium | reverse complement strand
CGCGCACACTGCCGCGCAACTGGCCCGCCTGGACGCCGGCTCCTGGTTCAACCGCCGATTCCCTGCTCTCGCCCGGCGCGAATTCGCTTGCGCGCGCATTCCCCGTCTCGACGAAGTGCTCGCCTGGGTGAAGGCGCAGCGCTGTGTGGCGTTTCTCGAGATCAAGCACCCGCGCCTCATCTACCACGGCCTGGAGACAAGAGTTCTCGAGCAGATTTACTCGGCCGGCGTGGAGCGCCAGGTCACAGTGATCTCCTTTCACCTCGCGGCACTGCGGAGGCTGCGGCGCCTGGATCAGACGCTGCCTCTGGGCCTCGACGTCATGCGCCCGCTGGTCGCGGTGGCGCGCGCCCGCCGCGCTTCCGCCCAATTCCTGCTGCCCCACTGGCGATTTACCTCTTCGCACGCACTCGCCCGCGCCCACCGCGCCGGCCTGCGCGTCGTCGCCTGGGGGCTCGACGACCCGGCGCACCTGCGCCGCCCTTTCCCCGCCGGCTTCGACGGCCTCATTACCGATTTCCCCGCCCGCCTGCGCGCGAGGCTCGACGCCCCGCGCTGAGCCTCGCGATCGTCATTCCCACCGCCAGGGTTGTTCACCCCTCAGGGCTCGTCTATAATCACCCGGCGCAGGAGAGACGCTCCAAAGTGCCCGTAGCGCGAAAATACGAAGTCTCCGGCCGCGTGCAGGGCGTAGGTTTCCGCTTCTTTGTCGAGCGTTGGGCGAATCAGCTGGGCTTGCGCGGCTACGTCAAAAACCGCGGCGACGGCTCGGTGGAAGTCTACGCCATCGGCGAGGCGACGGCGCTCGAGGCTCTAAAGTTCCACCTTGCCGAAGGCCCCCGCAGCGCCCGCGTGACGGCGGTGGAGGAATCCGACGAGCCCCTGCGCAAAGGGTATTCGACGTTTATGATCGAGGGTGGATGGTAAAGGAAAAGATTCAGGATTCAGGACTTAGGAACAGGACAGGCATAATTGAGGCACGCAGGGAGGATCCTTGAACGATTTGAAAAAGCTGATTCGAGAAATTCCTGATTATCCTAAGCCGGGCATCCTCTTCTACGACGTCACCACGCTGCTCAAGAACCCCCTGGGGCTGCACAAAGCCGTGGACGCCCTGGCTAACCACTACGTGGGAAGAAAAGTGGACCGGGTGGTGGGCATCGAGGCGCGGGGCTTCATCTTCGCGCCCATGGTCGCCTACCGGCTCAACGCCGGCTTCGTGCCGGTGCGCAAGCCCAACAAGCTCCCCGCCGAAACCGCCAGCGTCTCCTACGACCTGGAGTACGGCCAGGACAGCCTGGAAATTCACCGCGACGCCATCGGCGCGGGCGACGAGGTGCTGGTCATTGACGATTTGCTGGCCACCGGCGGAACCTCCAGCGCCGTGGGACGGCTGGTCGAATCCCTGGGCGCGCGAGTCGCCGGCATGGGATTTCTGATCGAGCTGAGCTTCCTGAAGGGACGCGAAAAACTGCAAAACTACAGCTTGCACTCGGTGCTGCAATACTGAGTGCGGCCGCGCTTTTTCCCTCTCCCCCCTAGGCGTTCGCCTGGGGCTCCAGAGACTTCAAGATGCCGTCCAGAAACGGCTCCTCGGGCAGGGAGCCCTCAATAGCCGCCTGGCCGTTGATGACCGTGCGCGGCACGGCGTAAACGCGGTACTTGGCCGCCAAATCCGGAAACTGCGTCGCCTCGATGCAGTCGGCCTGAATCAGGTCGTTTTCCAGGGCGAGGCTGTGCGCCAGGCTCACGGCCTGCGGACAGTGCGGTCAGGTGGGAGTCACAAAAACTTCCAGGTGCACAGGCTGCTTCAGCTGGGCCAGCTTTTCCTTGCTCTCCGCCCCCAACCCCGAATCGCCGCGCGAGACGCTGACGATGGCGTCCAGCAGGTTCGAAAACTCGTACCCGGCGGGCAGACCGTAGAAGCGAATGCCTCGGTCCTTGCCGTCGCACACCACTGTGGCCGGAACCTTGTCCACCCCGTAGGAAGCGGCCTGCTCCTTATCGAGAAGGATATTGTGGACTTCCACGGAGAGCTTGTCGGATAGCCCTGCCAGCTCGTCCAGCAGTTGGCGCGCTTCCGGCCCATACTGAAGGTTCAGCTCTTGGGTGAAATGCACGAGCTTGACCGGCTGTTGCATCTTGGCCAGGAACTCGCGGACCTGCAAGGCGTCTTCGTCACGAATCAAACCCATCGTCTCTCCCCTACCATAAGTTGCCGGCCCATGGCCTGCCATCTACCAAGCGGGCGGCAAGATAGCTAGCTAATTAGATGTTCTTATCCGCCGCGCGGTTTCGGAGTTCCGGCCAACTCCGTGCACCGCCGGAGCCGGGTCGGCAGGTCAATGCTCCAGGCTTCCTTCCGGGCCCGAGACGAGGGCTCTTCCTTGGGTGCCAATTGAGCTTCGTCAATAACGACAAAATGTCCACTCCAGGCTGCGGAAATTTAACAGTTCGCCCCCCTATCCTGGCCCGTGATGGGGAAAAAAACCCAAGACCTTGTGCGAAGCGACTCAATGCCGCTTTTTCCCCTACGGTGATTTGGAACTATTAGTCCTTAAATAGCAATGACTTCCAAATCTGAAATGTAGGAATCAAAAGTGCAAGCAGGTTTATTGGCCGCCTGCCGGTAAGACTTGTGTACAGGAGGAAGTATGAAGGCTTTGAATGAGGTTACCCCCAGCGCGGGCCAGAAGTTCCCCTATCCCGTCCAATTCGAGCGTGAGGAGAAGGAACACCCCTCTTTCACTGTTGTATTCACTCCCGACACCCCCATGCGGCAGATCCACGACCAGGTGATTGAGACCATGCTGCGTTTTACACATGGCAATCGCTCGCAAGCCGCGCAACTGCTTAGGATCAACCCCCGCACCATCCGCCGGCACCTCGGGCGGAAGTCCTCCGTGGATTATTCCCCGGAGGGGCGTTGAGATAAGGAAAACCCGTAATCGGAACGGGAAGACGGAGCCTTGAGCCATGCGAATCGCTGCGGCCCTCCTTCTCAGTGTACTAGTATTGCCCTTTACGGCAGCGCGGACGGACAAGGAGCCTGTGCCGGCGCACGTTGATGCGGCGATGCTTCGACTGTTTGCGCCGCTTCCGCCAGTCGCGGAGTCCTCCGCCAACCCTCTCACGGCGGAGAAGGTCGCCCTGGGCCGCATGCTTTACTACGACCCGCGGCTCTCCCGCAACCAGCAGATTTCCTGCAACACCTGCCATCCCTTGAGCCGTTATGGGGTGGACGGCGAGCGGGTTTCGACGGGGTTTCGGGGCCAGCACGGGTCGCGCAACGCCCCCAGCGTTTACAACGCCGCCGGGCAGGTAGCGCAATTCTGGGACGGGCGTGCCGCGACCGTCGAGGCGCAAGCCTCAGGGCCCATGCTCAATCCGGTGGAGATGGCCATGCCCTCTCCGCAGTTTGCCGTCGGGGTGCTGAAGTCCGTGCCCGCATACGTGCAAGCCTTCAAGAAGGCCTTCCCGGGCGAGGCGGACCCGGTCACCCTCGACAACGCCGCCCTGGCCATCGGGGCCTTTGAGCGCCAGTTGCTCACCCCCTCGCGCTGGGACAAATTCCTGCAAGGCGACAAGGCGGCGCTCAGTGCCCACGAAGTGGCCGGATTGAACAAGTTCCTGGAAACGGGCTGCCAGGAGTGCCACGCCGGAGCGTACGTGGGCGGCGATCGCTTCATGAAGGTGGGGATGGTCAAGGCCTGGCCCGACGCCAAAGACCAGGGCCGCTACGAGGTCACCCACCAGGCGCAGGACCGGATGGTCTTCAAGGTACCTTCGCTGCGCAACATTGAGAAGACCGCCCCCTATTTTCACGACGGCTCGGCGCGCACCCTGGAAGAAGCGGTCCGGGAGATGGCGGAATATCAATTGGGCAAGGAGTTGCGCCCCGCGGAAGTCAAGGCCATCGTGGCCTGGCTGAAGACCCTGACGGGCCCCCTTCCCCAGGCGGTGATCCGCAAGCCGGGCCTGCCGCCGCGCGCCGCCAAGGCATCGCCGGCCGGACTGTGAGGAGCGCCGCTGCCTCGGGGCTCTGCCCCGGCGCAGCGGCCGGACCATTGGTTAACGAGACGACATTGACCGAACCCGGGATCATTGACACCCAGGAGAAGCCCTTGGCTGGCCGCCTCCTCATCGTTGACGACGACGAGTTCTTCTGCCGGGTGTTGAGCATCCTGCTGACCCGCCAGGCCTTCGAGGTCTGCTGCGCGCCCGGAGTGGACGCGGCCATGGGACTGCTCGCCACGCAGTCTTTCGACGCCATCGTCACCGACCTGCGCATGCCGGGTTCGAGCGACGGCCTGACTTTGGTCGAGAAAATCCGCTCCACCAACCAGGACGTGCCCATCATCATCCTCACCGCCTACGGGGAAGTGGACAACTACATGCGCGCCATGAACCTCGGCGCCACCGAATACCTGAACAAGCCCGTCAGTTCCGAAGACCTTCTGGCCATCATCCGCAGCTATCTGAAGCTGCGCGACCAGGAACCGGAACCTCAGCCCTGACCCCTCCCTCCATCTCCTTGCACGACCCTTCCCGCGTCGCCCAACCGGCCGGCATCTCACTTCCCTCCCGCTAATTTCTGCACCTTTTGCGCCTCTTTTTGCGTACCTCTGATTGGGAAGGGAACCTTTGCTCGCCCACGGCGAACAAACCGAGGCGGTTCTGGAGCGGTTGGCGCGCGGCGACCTGGCGGCCTTCGAGGAGTTGGTGCGCCTCCACCAAGGCATGGTCTACAGCCTCGCCTATCACTTTCTGGGCGACGCGGCGGCGGCCGAAGACGTGGGCCAGGAAGTTTTCATGGACCTCTATCGCCACGCGGCGCGGTTGCAATCGGCCCGGCACCTGAGGTTCTGGCTGCGCCGCGTCACCACGCACCGCTGCCTGGACCAGACGCGCCGCAACCGCCTGCGCACGGTGAGCCTGGAAGACGAGCCGGAGCCCGCCGCGCGGGGCCGCGAAGCGGACCCCTGGCTGTCCGAACGCCTGCGCCGCCTGGTAGCGGCGCTCCCTGCGCGCCGGCGCATGGTCGTCATCCTGCGCTTTCAGGAAGAATTGGAATTGCACGAAATCGCCGAGATCATGGAAATGCCCCTCAACACGGTTAAGAGTTATCTGCAACGGTCGCTGGCGCTGCTGCGCGAGAAACTCGCCCGTTGCCCGAAGGATGTGGCGGTATGAAACCTCTGGAAGAAGAACTGCGATCGGCCCTGCGGCGCAAGGAAGCGCCGGGGGGATTTGCCGGGCGCGTGCTGGCGCGCGCGGGGCGCGAACATGCTGCGAGGCCTCCATTCGCCGCGCGCCTGCGCGCCCTGCTGCGGGTGCGCCCGCTTGGCTGGGCGGCGGCGATGGTGGTGGC
>JBJKQV010000100.1:0-3687 GCA_046704985.1 Terriglobia bacterium | reverse complement strand
GGTGAACGCCTCGGACAGAAAGACGGTGTCCGGATATTCACTCCTCACCTCTCCGATCACCCATTCCCAGAAGGGAAACGGCTTGGTGTGGGGATTGTCGACGCGAAAGATCCTGATGCCGTGCCCGATCCAGAAGCTGAACACGCTCTTGAGTTCCCGCCACAGCCCCCGCCAGTCCGCGCATTCGAAATCGAAGGGGATGATATCCTCGTATTTCTTGGGCGGGTTTTCCGCGTACTGCACGGTGCCGTCGGGGCGCATGCGGAACCATTCCGGATGCTCGCGAACCCAAGGGTGGTCGGGCGAGCACTGGAAAGCGATGTCGAGGGCGATCTCCATTCCCATCTCGCGCGCCTTGGCGAGCAAGCGGCGGAAATCCTCCAGGGTGCCCAACTGCGGATGAACAGCCTTGTGGCCGCCTTCCGCCGCGCCGATCGCCCAGGGACTGCCCACGCCCTCGGAAGCGGGACGGGGATCGTTGTTGGGGCCCTTGCGGTGCGTGCGGCCGATGGGATGGATGGGCGGAAAGTAGAGAACGTCGAAACCCATGCCGGCCACGTAAGCCAGCCGCGCCTCGCAGTCGCGGAAGGTGGCGTGCTGTCCGGGCGTTGCGGAGCAGGCGCGCGGAAACATCTCGTACCAGGCGCTGAAGCGCGCTTTCGGGCGCTCCACCACCACGCTTAGCACTCGGGGGTACTCCCCGGCTCG
The DNA here is from genome assembly GCA_046704985.1 of Terriglobia bacterium. Taxonomy (GTDB): domain Bacteria; phylum Acidobacteriota; class Terriglobia; order UBA7540; family UBA7540; genus JBJKQV01. The sequence continues at coordinate 2,979 of JBJKQV010000100.1, read as the reverse complement.
GCCGCGCTCGGCAAATTTCCCCGCCAGTTGCTCCAGCGCCGGGTCGAGGGCCGCGTCCACCGCCGGCGCGCGCTCGCCGGCCGCCGGAAGTTTGAGCGCCGCGGCCGCTTGCAGAAGCTCGGCGCGGGCGTTCCCACGGGCGCGTGCGGCGGCCTTGGCCAGCAGGTCCGCGCCCACGAGCAAATCCACGCTCACGTCCTGCCCGGCGTCCACCTTTTTGCGCAGGTCGCGCTGCCAGGTTCGGAAGCGGTCCGTCCAGGCCAGGAAGGTGTACTCGTAGCGTCCCAGGCGCTCGACGCGGAAGCTGCCCCGCCAGCGGTCGTTGCCGAGAAAGCGCAGCGGAGCTTCCTGCCAGGCGGCTTCGCCGGCGGGACGGTAGCGCACCACCGCGGCGAGCTCGTTGTGGCCGTCGGCGTAAATGTTAGCCGAGACGTCCACCGCTTCGCCCACCACCCGCCGGACGGGAAAGCGCCCGCCATCCACTTCCGGCTCCACCTGGTCAATCACCACAAAAGCAGGAGGCTTGCGGATTCCGGCGGAACGCGTTTTGGGCTTCATGTCTCTCCCTTCAAAGGTTGTGCACGCCCCCAGCCATTGAGGTGCGCCGGGCCGCGCGCTTCACCTGGCTTGGATTCTGGAGCCCGATTCGGGAAATGGACCCGGCGCAGCCGGACGTGCAGGGCTGTACGGCCAACAGGCATGAATGAAAGATTATTCTAGCACAGGCGCTTGCCCGGTTGCGGGGCGTTGGACGTGAGGGCGGAAGCGCGGCGCGCGGCGGCATGGAAGCCCGCTATTCTTTGCCCAGGCGCGCCACCCAACCGGCGGGCAGCTCGTGCAGCAACTGCAAAAACGCTCCGTTCGTCCAGCCGAAGCCGACCACGTTCTGCGCGTAGCCGACCTTCACCTGCACCTCGGAAGAAGCGGTGACCACGTTGTACTTCTCACGGATGGTTCCGTCACGGAGGAAATTCTTGAGGACCGTGGAAAGGAATTCGAAGGAGAGGCGGTTGGCGTCGGCCTGGTCGCCGTAGCGGCGCAGGCCCTCGACGGCGATCAGGGTCACGGGCGCCCAGCCGTATGGGTAATCCCACTGCGCGCCGCTGTCGACAGCGCTCATCGCCAAGCCGCCGCGGTGCTCGAAGATTTTCAGGTTGCCTTCCACCGCCTTCGCCTGCCCGGGCGTGGCCCAGCCCGTCCAGAGGGGATAGAAGGTGGTGGCGTATTCGTAAGTGGACTGCTTTTGGTGGATGAAGTCGTAGTCGAAAAAGAGGCCCTTTTGCGCGTTCCAGAAATATTTGTTCATGGCCTCGCGGCGCCGGGCGGCGCGCGCCGCCCACTGCGAAGCCTCTGCGGCGTTCCCCAGCTCCGTGCTCATCCACTCCAGGTCTTTCTCCACCTTGTAGAGCAGGCTGTTCAAACCCACGGGGGCAAATTGATGCGTCCCGGCGCCGTAAGCCCCGAAGCGCGAGGAGATGTCGAATCCCGACTCGCGCACGCTGCGGTCGCCTTCGTAGTACTCGGGGGTCAGGCTCAGGTCGTCCACCTTCTCGCAGCTCTTGGCGGAAGGTTTGGTTCCCGGCGCGCACAGGTACTGGACGAATTCCGGCCCCACCACCCCTGCCGCATCCGCGGCGCTCGTTCGGCGCAGGTAGCCGTTGTCCTGGCCGGGGTGCCGGAGGAAATAGCGCACCGCGCCGCCGTAGTATTCGCGCGCGCCGGCGCCCAGCTCCGGCACCGGTCCGTGGCCGAGTCCGTAGTAATGCGCCAGCCCCGTATCGCCGGCCAGGTGCGGCGCGTGTACCCACAATTGGTAGTCCTTCACGGCGTAGGGGTAGGCCTCCTCCAACCAAGCGTGCGCGTCGCCGCCGCGCGCCTTCTCGGCGTCGTACACCTGGCGAATCATCGAGGTGAGAAAAGGCGGCTGCGAGCGTGTCAGGAAGTAAGTGCGGTTGGCGTTGAGAACGCCGCCGTAGTGATCAATTTCGAAAAAGAAGTTCTCCACGATGCCCCGCGCCAGGTTAACCTTGCCGGCGCGCAAGAGGCCGCGAATGATGAAATAACTGTCCCAGCCGTACATCTCATTGAAAAATCCTCCCGGCACCACGTACGGGTGGTCGAGGTAGAGCAGGCCGGGCGTCTTGATCTTGCTCATGTCGATGCCGCCCAGGTGCGTAATCACCGAGGGCAGATGCTCCAGGCGCACCGAGCAGGTCTTCTCGAGCGCTTTCTCGGAGGTCGGAATAGGAAAGCCGGCGGGAAAGTAGAGCACCGGCTGGGTCGTTTCGCCGGGCTTGCGAAAGCTCTTGCAGTCGCTCATGGAGCGCGTGAGGACGGTCCAGCCGTTGGAAATGTAGTGAAGGATGCCCGCCAAACCCTCGGGCGGCTGGGCGGCCGTCTGCGCCTGGAGAAGCAACGGCGGCGCCAGCGCCAGGCCCAGAATGACCAGCAGGGTGAAACGCAGTTGTCGGGCCATGATGAGTAAGACTATATGATGTTCTCCCTCCCTACAGCAACCCTTTGCTCGTAGCGCCTCGGCATCTCGCCACCCTCGGCAATTGGCGGCGATTTGCGCGACAATAGACGCCATGCGCGCGCCGCACCCGCGTCACGGGAAACTCGCTCGACCGTCACGGTTCCTGGCCGCGCTGGCATTCCTGCTCCCCCTCGCAGCGGTGGGCGCGCCTCGGCCCGCCGCGCCGCGCGCGGAAAAATCTTCCGCCCAACTGGCCATCACGGTGCGCGACGAAAACGGCGTGGCCGTCCCCTCGGCACACGTGACGCTGCGCCGTCTGACTCCGCCGGGAGAGCAGGCGGCGCCGCTCAGTTGCGAGACGGACTACGCCGGCCGCTGCGCCCTGGGGCGCGCCGCCGTCGGAACCTACGAACTGCGCGCCGAAAAGGAAGGCTTCTTCGCCCTCCTCGAGAAGCGCGTCGAGGTGAGCGCCGGGGCGCGTTTGGAAATCACGCTCACCCACC
>JBJKQV010000099.1:0-6285 GCA_046704985.1 Terriglobia bacterium | reverse complement strand
GCCCCTGCCGGAAGCGCTGCCCATTGCCCAGCAAATCGCCGAAGCGCTCGAGTATGCCCACGACAAAGGGGTCATCCATCGCGACCTGAAACCCGCGAACGTCAAGGTCACGCCGGACGGAACGGTCAAGATCCTCGACTTCGGCTTGGCGAAAGCGCTGGACGTTGACGCGTCGTCCCCGGCCGCGAACGCTTCCGACTCGCCGACTCTCACCACCCCTGCGACACAGGCGGGGGTCATCCTCGGCACGGCGGCTTACATGAGCCCCGAGCAGGCGGCGGGTAGAACCGTCGACAAGCGCGCGGATATCTGGGCGTTTGGAGTGGTGCTCTACGAGATGCTGACCGGAGCCCGCCTCTTTAGCGGCGATTCGGTGGCGGAGACCCTGGCGAGCGTCTTCAAGAGTGAGATCGATCTGAACAAGCTGCCGGCGGATACCCCGCCCTCCGTTCGTCGTCTGCTTCGCCGCTGCCTGGAGCGCAACCCCAAACACCGCTTGCGCGACATGGGCGACGCCAAGCTCGACCTGCGGGATGCCCAAGCCGGCGAAGCGGAGCAGAGACCTCCCGGCGACGTCCGGCCCGTTCGGCGCAAGCGCGTGCTGCTGGCGACGGTGGCGGCCGCCGTCCTCGTCCTTGCGACTTTTGGAATCACAAGGTCATACGTGCAAGGGAACGGAGGCGCGGGCGAGGTGGTTCCCGCGCGGGTCTCGCTTTCGCTTCCTGCCGATGCGCAGCTCGCCGCCGGCAACTTCTTGCCCTCCCTGGCATTTTCGCCGGACGGCCAATCGCTCACCTATGTCGCTGTCGGCACCAATGGGGTCCGGCGGCTGGCGGTGCGCCAGCTCGACTCGGACCAAGTGACCGTCATCCCCGGAACCGAAGGGGCGGAGGGGCCGTTCTTTTCGCCGGACGGCCAATGGATCGGTTACTGGTCGCATTGGAAGCTCTGGAAGGTGCGGGCCTCGGGGGCGGGCATTCCCGAGGCGATCTGCCCCTCCTTGGATTTTCGGGGCGGCACGTGGGCCGGCCACTCGATCATCTTCGCGCCCTCGCAGGCGGGACCCCTTTACAAGGTCTCCGATGCCGGCGGAAAACCGGAACCCTTCACCAAGCTCCTTCCCGGCGAATACAATCAGCGTTTTCCGCAGGCGCTCCCGGACGGGGACACGATCCTTTTCAACTCCTGGTCCGTACCTTTCGACGCCGACCGGGCGAAGATTGTCGCCGTTTCGCTCTCCACCGGCAAGCGAACGGACATCGGCATGGGGAGCGAGAACGTGCGCTACTCGCCCGCCGGCTATCTCCTTTACGCGCAGGCGGGCCGGCTCCTGGCGGTGCCCTTCGACCTCGGCAAGCTCAAGATCACCGGCGAGGCAAAGACGATCCTCGACCACGTGGTGACGCAGAAAAACACCGGGGGGGCGCAGTTCGCCGTCTCGCGGCTGGGGAACCTGGCCTGGATTCCCGGCGGGCGCGTGGGGACGGACGTGAAGTTGGAGCGGGTGACGAGGGGCGGGGTGCGGAGTTCGATCTTTGAAACCCACTCGGTGCGGCGTTTTCCGCGTCTCTCGCCCGACGACCGCAGTTTCCTGGTTTTTGCCACAAGTGGGGATGCCGCCGGCGCTTGGTTAGTGTCAGTCGACGGCAAGCAGCGGCGCCATCTAGCCCTCCATCAGTTTCCAACCTGGTTTCCAGACGGGCGCCGCTGGGTCGGCCTCGCGGCAACGGGGGCGCTTGTCTTGGACTCGGTGGATGGAACGTCTCCGCAGCGGGAGATCGTTCCCGCCAGCCAGGGCGAGAAGGTGCCTACGTCGGTCAGCGCGGACGGGACGGTCGCGTACGATTTGTTCGGGCCCAAGGGCTCTCTCGACGCGTGGGTCGTGGATGATAAGGGTGGAGCTCCCAAGCCGTTTCTGGTGGGGCCGGCCGACGAGGGTGGAGTGCAGTTCTCGCCCGACGGGCGCTACGTCGCTTACGTCTCCAATCGCTCCGGCCAGTTCGAGGTCTACGTCACGTCCTATCCGGACAAAGCCGCGACCTGGCAAATCTCCACCGCCGGCGGCAGCGAGGTCGTCTGGCAGCGCGACGGCGAGGAAATCACCTTCCGCTCGGGGACGGACTTGGTCGCCGTCCCCGTTTCCACCCAGCCGACGTTCCACGCCGGCAGCCCTTCCGTCCTCTTCCACGTTCCTTACGAAGGTCTTCTCGGCGGTCCCAATGACCCCAACTACGACGTGGCCAAAGATGGAAGCTGGTTTCTGATGATTGACAATCCGGACCTGAACCAGTCGGCCGCGGGCATTCAGATGGCGCTCGACTGGCCGAAAGTCCTGGCGGCCAAGTAAAGGCATGCTCCGTCATCCCGGGATGGGAATCGAATTCAGGCGCGTCTGTTTCCAAGCAGGAACGCGACGCGAGATGAGCAGAGAACCATGATTGGCACGCGCCTTGGACCGTACGAGATCACTGCCGCGCTGGGCGCGGGGGGGATGGGTGAGGTCTATCGCGCCCAGGACCCGCGCCTGGGGCGCGAGGTGGCCGTCAAGGTGCTTCCCGCCTCTGCCTCCGCCGACCCCGAGCGGCTGAGGCGCTTCGAGCAGGAAGCGCGCGCCGCCGGCGCCCTGAACCATCCCAACATCCTGACCGTTTACGACATCGGCATGCACCAGGGGGCGCCCTACATCGTCTCCGAGCTCCTGGAAGGCCAAACTTTGCGCGAGCGCCTGCGCAGCGACTCGAAACCGCTCAGTTCCTCGCCGGCCGTTTCCGGGGGGTCCCCAGCTAAGGTCTCGACCTCTTCCGTGGCTCTTTCGCAGCGCAAAGCGATTCAGTACGCCGTTCAGGTCGCGCAGGGGCTGGCGGCGGCGCACGAGAAGGGCATCGTCCACCGCGATCTGAAGCCCGAGAACTTGTTCATCACCCGCGACGGGCACGTGAAGATCCTGGATTTCGGTCTGGCCAAGCTGACCCAACCCACCGAGAGCGAAGTCAACCAGACGGCTTTGCCTACTACGCCCCCTGCCACCGAGCCCGGCATGGTGCTGGGCACGGTCGGCTACATGTCTCCCGAACAGGTGCGCGGCCAGCCCGCCGACCATCGCTCCGACATCTTCGCCTTCGGACTGGTTCTTTACGAAATGCTGGCCGGGCGCGCGGCCTTCCGGCGCGAGACGGGCGCCGAGACCATGACCGCCATCCTCAAGGAAGACCCGCCGGAGCTCACCGCGCCCGGCATCTCGCCCGCCGTCGAGCGGGTGGTGGATTACTGCCTGGAAAAGGACCCGGCGGCGCGCTTTCAGTCGGCGCGCGATCTGGCCTTCGCTTTGCAGGCGCTCTCGGGGGCTTCCGGCTCGACCAGCGCCGTGCAAGCGGCGGCTCCTCAGGCGCGCCGGCGGCGCGGGCTGGCGGTGGCGCTGGCGGCTGCCGCCGTAATTTTGATCGCAGCGGCTTACTGGGCGGGACGCCGGCAGGCTGCCGGTCCGCGGCCGGTGACCTTTGAGCCGCTCACCTTCCGCCGCGGCTCGATTTCCGCCGCGCGCTTCCTGAGCGACGGCCAAACCATCGTCTATTCCGCCGCCTGGGACGGGCACCCGTCGGAAATTTACACCTCGCGCATCGGTAGCCCGGAGTGGCGCTCCCTGGGGCTTCACAACGCGGAGTTGCTCGGCGTGTCGTCTCAGGGAGAGATGGCGGTTTTGGTGGACTGTCACAAGACGGGCCCCTGGCGCACCGCCGGCACGCTGGCGCGCATGCCTGTGGCGGGCGGGGCGGCGCGACAAATCCTGGAAAACGTCGAGTTCGCGGATTGGTCGCCGGACGGCCAGCACCTGGCGGTGGCCCGGCAGACTTCCCAGGGATACGTGATCGAGTACCCCATCGGCAAGGTCCTGTATCGAACCGCGGGCTGGGTCAGCCAAATCCGCTTTTCACCCGACGGGGACCGCATCGCCTTTCTCGACCACCCGTTGCCGCAGGACGACCGCGGCTCGGTGGCGGTGATCGATCTCCAAGGAAAGAAGACGACGTTGAGCCAGGTCTACGCCAGCACGCAGGGCCTGGCGTGGTCGCCCTCCGGCGAGGAGATTTATTTCAGCGCTGCGGACCTGGGGAACGCCTGGTTGCTTCGCGCCGTAACCCTTTCCGGCCGGGAGCGGCTGATTGAGCAGACGCCCGGCTCACTCAGCGTCCAGGACGTTTCCAAGGACGGGCGGGTGCTGGCCGATTTGCGCGATCTGCGCCGCGGCATCGTGGGGCACTTCCCGGGAGGCGCCGGGCAGCGCGACCTTTCCTGGCTTGACTGGTCGGACGTCCGCGATATTTCGCCGGACGGCAAGGAGATTCTTTTCGACGAGCAGGGCTTCGGCGCCGGCAAGAAGTACGGAGTCTTCCTGCGCAAGACCGACGGCTCCCCGGCCGTGCGCCTGGGCGACGGCTATGGCATCCAGCTCTCGCCGGACGGCCGTTGGGCACTTTCTCTGAACTTCTATTCCGACCCGGCCCGGTTGGTGCTGCTACCCACGGGGCCCGGTGAGCCGCAAACCGTTCCGGGCGGCCTCCACTTGATTCGGTGGGCGAGACTGTTTCCTGACGGCAAGCAGCTCTTGATCTTTGGCATCAAGAACCAGCAGGCGCCGCGCTTTTATGTCCAATCGGTGAGCAGCGCCCAAGTCCGCCCCGTGGGCCCTGCGGCGCCGGCCAACGACGGCGCCGCCATCTCGCCGGACAACAAGGCGCTCGCCCTGGTGAATGAGCAGGGAGTGCTGGGAATATATCCCCTCGACGGCGGGGCGCCGCGGGCCATTCCGGGTGTTGAACCCTGGAAGAATTTTCCGCTCACCTGGTCTGCGGACGGACGGGAGATCCTGGTGGCGCGCGGCGAGATACCCATTCAAATCCTGAGACTGAACATCACGACCGGCCATGCCACCCCGGTGCAAGAACTCATGCCCTCCGATTCCACCGGCATCCTCGATCTCGGGCCCGTCAGCGTCACTCCCGACGGCAAGCATTACGCCTACAGTTACATCCGCGACCTGGGCACGCTCTATCTGCTCAAAGAAATTCAGCCCAACCGGTAGCCTGGGGCATCTGTTCTGCAGGGTGCGATGCGGGCCGGGGGAATCTGTGCGGGGAGATGGTGCGGAAGGGGGGATTCGAACCCCCACGGTCTTGCGACCGTCAGCCCCTCAAGCTGGTGCGTCTGCCAGTTCCGCCACTTCCGCAGGGGCTAAAAAGAAGTTCTCAGTTGTCAGTTCTCAGTCATCAGTAAGCCGGTCCGGCAGTGGGAAGAGTTTGCATGCATCCTCACAAATCTTTCGATTGCATCCTCACTGAGAACTGAAAACTGAGAACCGAAGACTCCTTCACTTCTTGACGGGCGCCGGCGCGGGTTTGGCCGGAGCCTGCTGAGCGGGTGCCGGAGCCTGCGGAGTCGCCGGGGTGGCCGGAGCCGCCTTGGCGGGCGCCGAGCTGGCGGGCGCGGTCTCGAGCAGCGACCCGCCGGTGGGCTTGGAAGCCCAAATCGCCAAGGTGATCGAAGTGGCCATGAAAATAGCGCCCAGCACCCAGGTAATCTTGGCCAAGGTGGTCACGGTGCCGCGGGGCCCGAAGGCCGCCTGGCTGACACCGCCGAAGGCGGCGGTGATGTCCACATTCTCACCGCCCTGAATCAGCACGATCAGGCACAACAGCAGGCTGACCACGATATGAATTGCAATGACCGCTTGAACCATCTCGCCTCTTCTTAACCGCCCTCACGAGCGGGGGCAGTAGACCAGGGCGGCGAAAGAATCCGCCTCCAGGCTGGCGCCACCGACCAGGGCGCCGTCAATTTCCTCTTCGGCCATCAAGCCGCCGACGTTCTGGGGCTTGACGCTGCCGCCATAAAGAATCCGCAGGCCGCCTGCCACGGCGTCTCCGAACTGGCGGCTGGCCAGCTCGCGTAAGGTCGCGTGGCTCTCGGCGGCCATCTGCGGGGTGGCAGTGCGCCCCGTGCCGATCGCCCAAACTGGCTCGTAAGCTAAGATGATACGGGAAAATTCCGGGGGGGTCAACCCGGCGAACCCGCCGCGGAACTGGCGTTCCAGCACCTTTCGGGTGGCGTTGGCCTCGCGCTCTTCGAGCGTTTCACCCACGCAGACGATGGGCACCAGGCCCGCCGCCAGCGCCGAGGCCAGCTTGCGGCTCACCTGCTCATCGCTTTCCGCGTGGTCGCGCCGGCGCTCCGAGTGGCCGATGATCACGTAGCGGCAGCCCGCCTCGAGCAGCATGGCCGCCGAAACGT
>JBJKQV010000098.1:0-3339 GCA_046704985.1 Terriglobia bacterium | reverse complement strand
GGGTCATCTTGCGCGCCGCGCGCACCACGCCTTCCGCGCCCACCGCCGAGCGCGTCTCGCGCCAGACCGGCGAGTAGGGCTCCACCACCGCCATCTCCGCAAAGCCGAAGTTGGCCATGGCGCGCGCCGCGGCGCCGATGTTGAGCGGATTGCGCGGGCGCACCAGAACGATTCGCCACGCCGGGCCGCGAGTGTTCATGGAACGGTATTGTAGCAGCTTGCGCCGCCAACCCGGCGCGCCCATCGCGGCCGGCGTAGGAGCGATTCATGGATCGCCCCTACGGTGGCTCGGGCAAAATGTTTCGCAGCGGCTGTGCCCGTGACGACCTACCGCCTGGGCCGGGTATCAATTCTTGGGCTTCGGTGGCTTCTTGGGCGGGGTTTGGCTGGGCGAAACCTCGTTGACCATCTTGATGGTGGTGGTGGATTTATATTGCTTGTAATCGGTGTAGCGGATGATTTCTTTGATGTGCACGGGACCGGTGGCAAAGTAGAGCACGTCGTTGGCGCTGGTGAAGGTCGGAAACCAGTATTTGCCGTCGATCTGCTGGCGGTAGGTGGTGAAGCGCGGGAAGAGGTTTTCGCCGTGCTTGGTCTTGAGCTCGGGGACGGTGCGGCCTTCCGCCTTGACGATTTGCAGGTCGTGGTCGTCCACCCAGATGATGCCTTTGAAATACTGGTGGCCTTTCTTGATCTCCCGGGGGCGCACCGAAAAGACGTAGGTGGTGATGTAATCCACGGGCACGTGGCCCATATACTCGATGTCGTATTCGGGCAGCTCACTGGTGGTCAGGACGAAGGGGTTGATGCTGCGCATCTGGTCAAGGTCCTGCTGGGTAACCATCAGGCGCTTGAGGGTGGGCACGGGCGCGTAGGTCACCTGCTCGATGCGCTTCCCGTTGTCGTCAAAGAGGATGTCCCAATCCTGGCGGAACGTGCCCTCCACGACGTCGTTGGGTCCCAGTTCCTCGACCTTGTTGATCTGGTGATAGGTGTAGTTGTCGCGGGCTTGCTTGAAGAGCGTCTCCTTGGCCGCAAATTCCTGGATGATGTGCTGAATCTCCGCCGGGCTGGGGTCCTTGAGCTTAACGTCCTTGGGCGGCGGAGGTGCGGTCTTTGCGGCCCTGGTGCGGGCTGGTGCGGCTGTGGGCGCCGCGTCTTCGTCAATGGGCGTCACTTTTTCCGCCAGGGTCTGCTGAATCCTCTGCTCGACGGACGCGGCGGGCTTGGCGGGCTGGGGCGCTTGCGAACCTGCCGCGGCGGGCTGCGAACTGGGCGCAGGAGGCGCCTCGCGCACCGATTCCGAATTGGGATTCGGCGCAGCGGCCGGCGGAGCCTTGGCAGCCGCCGGGGCCGCGGCTGCGCGGGGCGCACGGGCCGCCGCCTGCGCACGCTTTTGCGAGGCGCGCGTCAGCGCTTCGATGACCTCATCCGAGGCCCCTTGGTCGTGGAACTTCTTGGCCAGGTCCGGTCCCATCTGGAAATCAATGCCCCGCTGCTCGATGAGGCCCACGACCTTCTGCGAAGACGCGCCGCCGATCAGCAGCAGCGTGATGTCGTCCTTGCTGAGGGGCTGCGAGGCGGCGCGAGCTACTCCGCTCGCCAAGCACACCAGGACGGCCAGCAACAGCCCCGTCAGGGCCCGGCGTGCTACCGCGGCTGGATTGGAAGTCGTGCTTCTTGCCATAGCTTTGCCCAACGTCTCCGGACCGCTAACCATAGGAGTGCCGGGGCGGCGGAAAAGTTGTATGCCCTCAGTCCCCTGCGCCGGGTGCCTGGTGCACTTCGACTGGATAGCCGTGCTCGAGCCAGGCGTCAAAGCCCCCCAGCAGCGGGCGCACGTCGTGGTAGCCCTTGTTGGCCAGTCGCCGCGCCATCCTGGCGCTGGTGGCTTCGTTCGGTCAGGTGCAGTACATCACCACCGGGCGTCCCGAGGGAATCTCGCCGGCGCGGCGATCGAATTCGTGCGGAGGGATGTGCAGGGCGCCTTGAATCTTCAGCCCTTCGACGGCGTATGTGAGATCCGAGCGCAGGTCCACCACCACCACGGCCTCACCCCGCTCGAGCATTCCCTTCAGCTCCGGCGCGGTGATGCGCGAGCGCTCGAGCAGGCGATAAAAACGCCGGCGCTCGACCCACTTGAAGATCAGCCATCCCGCCAGAACCACCACCAGGACCAGCACGCCCATCCGGCCCACCGCGCGCAGCCAATCGAGCAGCACCATCACCTGGGCGCGGAAAATCCAGCCCAGTGCGGCGGCCGAGCCCGCCCACAGGCCCGTGCCCGCCAGGTCGAAGGCGGCAAAGCGCAGCGGCGAAATTTTGAGCATCCCCGCCAGGGGAGGGCCGACGGTGTTGAGCCCGGGGAAGAACTTAGCCACCAGCATTGCTTTCAGGCCGTGGCGGCTGAAGAGGTTTTCGGTGCGGCTGACACAAGAGTCGGGGTTGAGCGAAAGCGAGCAGAGCGTGCGCAGGATGGGCCGCCCTTGCAGGCGCCCCAGCGTGTACCAAACCACGTCGCCGAGGAGCGCCGCCAGCACGGCCAGCACAATGAGCCATGCCAGCGAGAAGTGGAGCTGGCGGGCCATGGCGACCGCCACCAGCAGCAGCGCAAAACTCGGCAGCGGCAGGCCCAGGTTCTCAACCAGCACCGCCAGGAAAACCAGCGGGTATCCATAGGCCTGCAAAAAGTGGAACATGCTCGCTCACGAGCCCTGGCCCGGGAAGGATGCGGCAATGGGTTCCCCCCGCCGGCGTCTGAGTTCGATCCCGCACAGCGCTGCGGCGCGGTTCAGCGCCCGCGGCGGCGATTCTTCAAGCGCGTTTGCCGGAGCTTGCGCCGGTTGCGCTTGGGCTTGGAAATGGCAAAGGTAGCGCTGCCCAGCCGGCGGACCTTCCACTCGTGCGGCGCCGCGGGCGGCTTCGTCGTGTTGGATTCCATAATCTCTCCCTGCGGAAGCGTTGGGCGCCTTCCGCAGGCGAAATTATACAGGAAAATCCCACCGCGCGGCGGCTCGCACCTCACCCCGGCCCTCTCCCCGTTAGCAGCGGGAAGAGGGGAAACCGCGAAGCGCTGGGTGAGGAGGATGAGCGCCTACTCGATGCGCAGGTCTCCGGAGCCGGTGGAGAGGTCCAGGCGGAAGCCGCCGCCGTGGACTTTGCCGTGCAAATGGTGGCGGTTGACGGTGCCCTGAACGGTGAGAGGTTGATTGGTGGTGACGCTCCCCGAGCCGGTTTGGGCGTCGAGATCAAACCCCGTCGTCGCCGGCAGGCTGACGGTGATGTTCCCGGAACCGGATTCCAGGTTCCAGTCGCCGCCCATCTTGCCTTGCACACGGA